>NZ_FRAJ01000020.1 GCF_900142285.1 Caminicella sporogenes DSM 14501
TCTTACCATGGTCTACGTGACCTATTGTTCCTATGTTTACGTGTGGCTTCGTTCTCTCAAATTTTGCCTTTGCCATCTTTCTTCCTCCTTCTTAACTTTCTCATTAAATGTTTTTTAACCAAGGTCAATGTAAACTGACCCTGGTGTATCTTAATATGTATATAAATATAATTTTGATGTGTTGTGGAGCCCACGAGCGGATTTGAACCGCCGACCTCCGCCTTACCAAGGCGACACTCTAACCTGCTGAGCTACATGGGCATTTACCTATAATATTTTACTACTTTTGTTTAGACAAGTCAACGTGTTTTTTGCTTTCATATTTTTCCACAGCAACATCAATTGCCCTTTGACTCTAAAAACCTCTCTAATTTTCTTTTTACTCTTTGAAGAGCATTATCAATTGACTTTACATGCCTGTTTAAATCTTTGGCTATTTCTTGATAAGATTTTCCCTGCAAATAAAATATAAGAACCTGCCATTCTAAATCACTTAAAATTTCTCCAATTTTACTTTCTATGTTATTAATTTCTTCTCTTGAAATTAATAATTCTTCTGGGTCAGATATTTTTTTACCAGATAAAACATCTAAAAGAGTTCTATCTGACTCCTCATCATATATAGGTTTATTAAGCGACACATAAGAATTTAAAGGTATATGCTTTTGCCTAGTTGCTGTTTTTATAGCAGTAATTATCTGCCTAGTTATACACAGTTCTGCAAAAGCTCTAAACGACGATATTTTATCACTTCTATAATCCCTTATAGCCTTAAATAATCCTATCATTCCTTCTTGAATAATATCTTCTCTGTCTGCACCAATTAAAAAATAAGACCTTGCTTTTGCTCTTACAAAATTTTTATATTTTTTTATCAAATATTCCTGAGCCCTTGGATCCCCATTTTTGGCATCTTCTACAACTTTTTCATCAACTAACACTTCATAAACTTCTGGTTCTTCTTTGTATGCTCCTACTCCCACCATCATCTCCTCCTGCCCCTTTAAATATGAAGAGAAAATGCGTCTTTTACGCTTCTTCAATTTCGAGTCCCATAGTCAATTTTTATTAATTTTAATTCCCAACTCAAATTCCAATTGACTTACTTTGTCCAAACACTATGCATAAAAATTATACTGAATACAAAATACCACTATGATTTAATTATATATTACTTAAAATAATTCAGTCAAGATTTAAACCTCTTCTCTTCTCCATTTTTCAAGGGCTTCAAGAATTTTTTGGTCTATTCTGTCGCTTAATGTCGACTTTTTTCTATTTTCCATATCTATTTTATTTTTTATCTTTCCTTTAATTAAATCTAGTTCATATTTTAATTCTCTTGGAGTAACTCTAACAGCTCCACTACCTATAACAACCTGCTGTTCAGCCCAATCTGATGTTACAACTTTTACTATATTCCTCCTATTTTTAACCAAGTCTTCTACTACCTTTTCAATATAAGTGTCTGCTGTCTGATGTTCTTTAGTAAACACTACTTCAATCCCCTTGACATTTTCTTTTTTTACCTTTGCACTTTTAACTTGATAAGCATCAAATACTATTATAACATTTACCCCTGTATAAGAATGATATTCTATCATTTGTTCGATAAGAAAATCTCTAGCCTCTTCTAAATTTTCTCTACTCACTTTTTTAAATTCTGGCAAAGCATTTATTACATTATAACCATCTATTAATAAATATTCTCTCAATTTTAGTTCACCCTAACTATTATCCCTCTGCCTCAAGATTTCATACATTAAAATAGATGCTGCTACAGAGGCATTAAGCGATGTCACTTCTCCCTTCATAGGCAATTTAACCAAAAAATCACACTTTTTCTTAACTAATCTGCTTATTCCTTGTCCCTCACTTCCAATAACCAAAGCAACATTACCCTTTAAATCACTCTCATAATAAAGTTTTTCCCCATCCATATCTGCTCCAACTATCCATACACCTTGCTCTTTTAAATAATCTATAGTTCTTGAAATATTAGTAACTCTTGAAACTGGAACATACTCAATAGCTCCTGCTGAAGTCTTAGCTACAGTAGCAGTAAGACCTACAGCTCTTCGCTTCGGAATAATAATACCATGAGCTCCTGCTGCATTTGCAGTTCTAATTATAGAACCCAAATTATGAGGGTCTGTTATTTCATCTAAAATAATTAAAAAAACTTCTTCATCTTTGCTCCTTGCTCTTTCCAATAATTCATCTACTTCATAGTACTTATATGCTGCTACATAAGCAATAACTCCTTGATGTGCATGTGATACCGATATTTGATTTATCTTATTTTTATCTACATATTGAATAGGTATTCTATTTTCTTTAGCCACAGCTAATATTTTCTTTATAGAACCTTCTTTATTTCCTTTTGATATGAGAATTTTTTCTATTTCTCTTCCAGATTTCAAAGCTTCTATTACTGGATTACGTCCTTCAATAATATTTGCATTATTCAAACTCTTTTCACTCCCTACAAATTAAATCTCTCTAAATTTTTTTCTCACTTCTTCAATTCGCCCACAAGTCATATTTCCTTCTGGACATGGTCCATTAATACAATTTGGTCCTGCATTTTTAAATATATTCGGAGCAACTTTTTTTACAAGCTTAAGCATTTCTGTAGCTAAATTTCTTATCTCCCACTGAGCTCTATTACAACACCTGTGATTAAAAAAATGAAGTAATGTCCTTGCATTCATAGTAACTACTATTTTTGTTTCACAAGCATTTGGAAATACAAATCTAGCATCTTCTATAGCTCTCTTTTCAGCTAATTTTTCAGCTTCTTTATCACTTTTTCCTTCTGATATAAAAGTTTTATAGTGTTTATCTTTTAGCATTTTAGTCAGTCTGTTATAAATTTTTTGGTCATCTTGCATAGCTTTAATAAATAATTCCTTAGCTTCTGGAATAGATTCTATTTCTGGCGGAATTATATATTCAAACTGTTCTAGTTTAACATATCTTTGAGATTGTTGAGAATAAGAAGCTATTCTATGTCTTACCAACTGATGAGTTAAAACTCTACTTACTCCTTCTATACCAAATGTAAAAGATATATGTTCAAGAGGTGATTGATGTCCTAATCCCATAAGCATATTAACAAACTTTGCAACCTTTTCATCATTAATATTTTCTGCAATTTCCTCAATTCCAACTGGAGAATAACATAGTTTTGCAGCAGATGCAACAACTTTTTCTGGCTCTGGAGTATAAGTTATTAAATTAACCTTCATTATAAAGCCTCCTCTTTTATTTATATTCAATGTCTGAATTCTCAGCTCTTATTTTTAATCTTAGCTTTTATAAACTCCAATATCTGATGAAATGAAGTATAAATAGCATAAAATTGATTATTTAATAGTTTACTTCCTACTTAAAACTTTATCTTCTCCATAAGGCAGAATATGTAGTACATACTTTCGAATTTTTGCTTTGTATTTTCCAGAAATTTTAACTTGTTTGTAATTATTATTGTTTTCATCTTTAACTTCGATTATAGATATTCCTTTATCGTCAATTTTTTTTATACTTACAACTCTAAAATTTATTAATCCTTTCTTCATAAAAAAGTTATTATTATACCTTTTATATGTTAATTTTTCTACATATTCTTTAAACATCTTTTCTTCATATGTCCTCGGCTTAAATTCATCTAAAAATAAAGATTTAACTGTTAAAATTGCAAGTAAAATAATAATTACAATTACATACATTTTCTCTCTTTTGTTCATAATAACCTCCACAGCCAAACTATACTTTTTTATAATATCAAATTTTATTTGCAATATCTTTTTCTATTATTTTTATAGCTTCTGATATTATCTCATTTATTCTTTCTTTATCTCCCTTTAAATATAAATATCCCAATAAACTTTCAAACCCTGTTGCATATCTATAATCTGATATATTTGCATTTTTAGGTATAGTAGCAGATTTTTGATTTCGTCCCTTTTTTACTATACTCCATTCTTCTTCTGTCAGCTGGTTTTGCAGGGCATGTACAATTTGTGCCTGTCCGGAAGCCTTCACAAACTTAATAGCTAACTTATGAAACTCATGCACTTTTCCTTCATATTTGTACACTATATAAGTTCTTATGTAAACTTCATATAATGCATCACCAATATATGCAAGTATAAGCGGATGAGTATTTTTAATATCCATTTCACTTTTCTCTTTTAAATTCATAATTGATAAAAAGTTTTTCATATTTTTATCATCCTTTGTATGTTTTAATTTGTCATTATACTAATTATATTATATCCTAAATTCTACAAACTACTTTATCATATTTATTATCACATAGGCAATAATACAATTTATCTAAAACTTTACATTTTCAAAAAACAAAACCAGAGATTTGCTCTCTGGTTAATATATTTAAAATATAAAATATTTTTCTATAATCTACATCCTTCTCCACTTAACTCCTTGAGGTGTATCCTCTAATATAATTCCCTTAGCTCTTAAATCATCTCTTATCTTATCTGCCAAAGCATAATTTTTTTCTTTTCTAGCTTTTTGTCTTTCTTCTATAAGTTTTTGAATTTCTTCATCTAAAAGTTCTTTTTCTTTACTCAAAAAACCTAATACACCTGTTAATTCTTTCAACAATTCATAACTTTTTTGTACAATCTCTTTTGAAGATTCTCCTGATATTTTAGTATTTATTTCTTTAACAAGTTCAAATATAGCTGCTATAGCATCAGCTGTATTTAAATCATCATCCATAGCCTTTATAAACTTATCTTTATACTTCTTAAAACCTTCAAAAATACTAATTTCTTCTTCAGTCATTTTTTCAACTTTAACATTCTCCATTAAATGCTCAAGATTTTCTTTTGCATTATAAAGTCTATCCAAAGCATTTTTAGACTGTTTCATTAAATCTCTACTAAAATTTATTGGATTTCTATAATGAGCCGATAATAGAAAAAATCTAACAACTTCTGGTTCAAATTCAGTTATTATATCTCTAACTGTAAAAAAGTTTCCCTTAGATTTAGACATTTTTTCATTGTTGATAGTAATATAACCATTATGAACCCAATATCTTGCAAAAGGCTTTCCTGAATAAGCTTCACTCTGTGCAATCTCATTTTCATGATGTGGAAAAATAAGGTCCTGACCTCCTGCATGAATATCAATAGTTTCACCTAAATATTTAGTAGACATTACAGAACATTCTATATGCCAACCGGGTCTGCCTTTTCCCCATGGACTATCCCATCCGGGTTCACCGGGTTTTTGTTTTTTCCAAAGCGCAAAGTCCATGGGATTTTTTTTAATTTCATTTACTTCAATTCTCGCACCAGCTTCAAGTTCTTCAATACTTTGTTTAGAAAGTTTTCCATAATCTTTAAACTTTGTTGTATCATAATAAACATCACCTTGGGTTTCATAAGCAAAACCTTTATCTATTAATTTTTGAATAAACTCTATTATTTCCTGTATATTTTCTGTCACCTTTGGATGAACTGTAGCTCTTTTTATTCCTAATGCATCTGCGTCTTTAAAGTATTCTTTTATAAATCTTTCACTTATTTCCTTGGAATCCACGCCTTCTTCATTTGCTTTTTTAATTATTTTGTCATCTACATCTGTAAAATTTTGAACATAAATCACTTTATAGCCTCTATATTCCAAATATCTCCTTAATGTATCAAATACTACAAAAGGTCTTGCATTACCAATATGAAAATAATTATAAACAGTTGGTCCACAAACATACATTTTCACTTCGCCCGGAACCATTGATACAAATTCTTCTTTTTTTCTTGTTAGTGTATTAAATAGTTTCATTTTATCCTCTCCTCTCTTTCTATGAGAATTTTTTCAAGTTTTGCAATTCTCTTCCTCAAACATTCTAATTCTTCTGCCACAGGGTCAGGCAACTTAACTTGATCAAGGTCTGCAGAAGGCTTCTTCTTATGGTCATCTATTACTCTAACGTTATCCTTTATTACTACTCTACCCGGAACGCCAACAACTGTACAATTTGGCGGGACTTCCTTAAGGACTATAGAACCAGCACCTATTTTAGAATTATCTCCTACTTTAAATGGTCCTAGAACTTTTGCTCCTGATGCTATAACAACATTATTCCCAATAGTCGGATGTCTTTTGCCAGTTTCTTTACCCGTTCCTCCAAGTGTAACTCCTTGATATATAGTTACATCATCTCCTATTTCAGCAGTTTCTCCTATAACTACCCCCATTCCGTGGTCTATAAGTAATCTTCTTCCAATCTTAGCTCCCGGATGTATTTCTATTCCAGTCAAAAACCTATTTATTTGAGATATAACTCTTGCAAGTAGTATCCACTTCTTTTTATAGAAATAATGAGCTATTCTGTGTAAAATCACAGCATGTAATCCTGAATAGCATAAAAGTACCTCAAATCTATTCTTAGCAGCTGGGTCCCTCTCCAATATCGAATCTATATCTTCTATTAGACTTTTAATAAATTTCATTTTGCACCTCCTTCTTATCAGTTACAAGTTCTAAGTTACACGTTTTAAGGTAACAGGTCAGACTGGCTCTCAGTTATTAGCTCTCAGTTCTTAGCTTATTTTTAATTTTCAATTTTAACTATATTATTTTCTACCAAAAATAAAACCTCCTTCTCTAGCTATTACCAGAGACGGAGGTTATCCGCGGTTCCACTCTGTTTAGGCAGTAATTGCCCCAACTCTAAAAACTTTTAACGGAGTCACCCGTAAAGACCTACTTTACATTTCAGTCTTAGGCTCATAGGTGCACTTCAATTTGTTTATAGCTTAAGGCTACTTCCAGCCGATGATAGCCTCTCTCTGGTAAGCATCAACAAACCTACTCTCCTAATCAACGCCTTTTTACAATATAAATATTTTTATAAATATAAACTTTTATGTCTCGCTGCCATCAAGTTATCTACTTCAAATTTTAATATCAATCCTTTGCAGTATTTAAAAACACTTAATCCTTTATAATTCTTAACTTTTAACTCTCAACTCTTAACTAATTATATAATGATTTTTTACAAATTCTACTCTTTTGATAATATTTTCTCTTCCAAGTATCACTATTACTTCATCAATATCTGGTCCGTGAAGCTGACCTGTAAGAGCTGCCCTTATTGGCATATAAAGTTTTTTACCCTTTATACCTGTCTCTTTTTGTATTGTTTTAAATACCTTTTTACCAAATTCATTGTTTATTTCTTCTGCTTCACTTACTTTTTCTTTAAATATATTCAAAAGCTTGCTAACATGTTCCTCATTTAATACTTCTTTCACGTCTTCACTTTCTAGCTTAACTTCTTCTCCAAAAAATCTCTTTGCATAATCACTTATTTGTGCTAAATATTCAATTCTTTCTTTAGCTGTATTTACTATTCTCTTAACCCAATCATATTTTTCATCTTTTTCATCTTCTTTTATCAAACCAGCTTCAACTAAATATGGAATACATAAATTTGTAAGTCTATCTAAATCAGCCTTTTTAATATAGTGAGAATTTACCCAATTTAATTTGTCAACATCAAACACTCCACCACTTTTTGAAACTCTATCAAAAGAAAACTTTTCAATCATTTCATCCATATCCATTATTTCTTCATTGTCATCTGGACTCCAACCAACTAATGCTATATAGTTAACAAGAGCTTCAGGTAAATAACCCTTTTTTCTAAAATCTTCTACTGCTACATCACCATGTCTTTTACTTAATTTTTTCTTTTCTGCATTAAGAATATTTGGCAAATGAACATATTTTGGTTTTTCCCATCCAAATGCATCATATAGTATTATATGCTTAGGAGTTGAAGATAACCACTCTTCACCTCGAATAATATGAGTAATTCCCATAAAATGGTCATCTATAACTACTGCAAAATGATAAGTTGGAAATCCATCTGTTTTTATGAGTACTTGATCATCTAAATCTCTTGTATTCATTGTAACCTCTCCTCTTACCAAATCGGTAAAGGTTACATCAGTATCCTCAGGAAGTTTTAATCTTATTACATGAGGCTCTCCTGCCTCCACTCTCCTTCTAGCTTCTTCTAAAGGGATATTTCTACAATGTCCATCATATCTTGGAGTTAATCCTTGGGCTCTTTGCTGTTCTCTAATTTTATCCAATCTGTCTTTAGAACAAAAACAATAATAAGCATGTCCACTTTCCAATAGATTTTCTATATATTTATGATATATATCAAGTCTTTCCGATTGAATATATGGACCCCTATCCCCTCTTTGTACTATTTCATCATTTTCTATAAAAGGTCCTTCATCATGAACTACACCAGCCCACTCCATAGCTTTAAGCATATTTTCTATAGCACCTTCAACATATCTAGTTCTATCTGTATCTTCTATTCTCAAAATATATTTTCCACCTTGATTTTTTGCAAACAAATAGTTATATAAAGCCGTTCTCAAACTCCCTATATGTACATATCCTGTAGGACTTGGTGCAAATCTTACTCTTACAGTCATCATTAAACCTCCTATACAGCTTCTCCATTTTCTTCTCACTATATTAGAATATTATATCCCAAAAGCTTTTTTGTATCAAGAAATTTGAACAAAGTATAACCATATTAATCAAAGTTTTAAAACTATATTATTTCTTCTCTTTTTAATAATTTCATAGTTTTACCTAAAGCTTCATGTACTTTTAGTTCTTCTTTTTCACTTTCCCATCTCAATTTGTATTCTACTATCTTTTCACTTGCTTTCTTCCCAATGACTATTCTTACTGGTATTCCCAAAAGGTCTGCATCTTTAAATTTTACTCCTGCTCTTTCATTTCTATCATCTAAAATCACATCAAAATTAGCACCTTTTAATTCCTCGTATATCTTTTCCCCTAACTGCACTTTTTCTTCATCTTTAATACTCAATATAGATACAATTATATGATAAGGAGCAATTTTTATAGGCCATATTATTCCATCTTCATCATGATGTTTTTCAATTACTACACTTAGCAATTTATATATATCAATATAATGATAAATTCCAACTATTTCTCTCGTTTTACCTGAACTGTCTTTATAATTGAAATTTTTAATCTCATTTATTTTCCCTAAATCATAAAAACCACCTATTTTTACAGCATATTCTCTTACAAAACTTCCACCACATATAGGACATCTATCTTCTTCCTTAACATAGCTTACATCAGCTACAATATCTGCTTTAAAATCACGCCCTGCTACTACATTTTTAATGTGATAATCTTTTTTATTTGCACCAGCTATAAATAATCCTCCCTTGTATATCTCCCTATCTGCAATAATTTTTACACCTTTTAATCCTACAGGGCCAACAAATCCCGTTACTGTATTTAAATCCTTTATATCTTCATCTTCAGCCATTTTTATATCATGAACAGAAACTTTTAAAACTTTGCTTAATTTGTAAAGATTAAGCTCTCTATCACCCCTTAAAACTACAGCTACTACTTCATCTTCTATTTTCACTAATAATGTTTTAGCCAAATCTTCCTTTTTAATTCCTAAAAAGTTTTCTAGTTCTTTTATCGTCTTTATATCAGGAGTGTATATTTCCTCTATTTCTGCTTCTTGAACAGAAGCATTTTCATCTATATTAAAAGATGCAACTTCTTCCAAAGAAGTATAATCACAATCCTTACACTTATATATAACTTTATCTCCCCAATCAGCTTTTACAACAAAACTATAACTTATATCACCACTGTTTTTAGGATTATAATCTGACAAACTTAACATTTCTAATCCTATTTCTTTAAACATTTTTTTATAATTTTCTATTATTTCACTACACTTGTTTGACAAATCATCATCTTCCTTGTAAAAACTACAACCTCTTAACTCCTTATATTCTTTAGCTCCAAACAAACCTTCTTTTATTCTTACCTTATCCCTTTTTAAAGTTTGCACATCATAAAGAAAAACTGGAAGTTCCTTGTAAGACTTTATTTCATTCCTAATAGAAAGACTCATATTTTTTACAAATTCACTATCATTTGAAAGATAAATTCTTTGAAAACCTAAATTTTCTATTCTTTTTATTAAAAAATCTACTAATTTATCTAAAACTTTAACACCTAAAGGAAGTACTGTAAAAATGCCGGAATCAATATTTCTAAACATTCCCGATTTTATAAGCAGTTCTTGACTAGACAAATAAAACTCATCATCAATTTTTTTAAGAGTTTTTCCAACTAATTTACTCATATACATTTTTCATCTCTCCTATTCTTTTAAAAAATTATAAATTTTTTATATACTTATATAACATATATAGTATTTTTCTATAATTGTAAATAGATTCCTCTCTTTATATTATAATTTACACAGAATAAATTTTTTTTACAAGGGGGAACTCATATATGGCAGATTACAGAGAAATGTGGAAATCTCTTGATATGGACCTAGAAAAACATGATAAACTATGTGAAGTATTACCTCAATTTTACGAAGAAATATATCTTTCTCAAAAAAATCGTCCACAAGGAATGAATTATTTCAACTTTGTAGTATCAGAAGTTCACGGTTTAAGAATAAAAGAATTATTAGAATCCAGAAAAAACAATCGCAAAGTAATAGGGAGTTTTTGTGTATATGTTCCAGATGAAGTTATTAATGCCGCAGATGCTATAAGTGTTGGATTATGTGGTGGTTCCGATTTTTGGCACCCAGATGGAGAAAAAGTACTTCCTAGAAATACTTGTCCATTAGTTAAAGCTTCTATTGGAGCCAAAATCAGTGCTACATGTCCATATTTCCAATCCTGCGACCTTTTAGTTGGAGAAACTACTTGCGATGGTAAGAAAAAAGCTTGGGAAATATTAAGCGAATATACTCCTATTCATGTAATGGACTTGCCTCAAATGAAAAGAGAAAAAGATAATCTGCACTGGCAAGACGAAATAAAAATATTTATTGATAAAATAGAAAATCTAACTGGCAATAAAATTAATGAAGAAAATCTAGCTGAAGGCATAAAATTAATTAATGAAAAACGTAGAGTTTTAAAAAGACTCTATGAATTTAGAAAATTTGACAAACTACCTATAAGTGGAAAAGATGTACTTTTAATATCTCAAATTGCATTTTACGATGACCCTAAAAGATTTATTGAAAAGACCAATGAATTATGTGATGAATTAGAAAAAAGAGTTCAAAATGGAATATCTGTCTTTGAAGAAAATACTCCTAGAATCCTTATAACTGGAACTCCTATGGCCATTCCCAACTGGAAACTTCACCATATTATTGAAAGCAGTGGTGGTGCAGTTGTATGCGAAGAAACTTGTACAGGCACTAGATATTTTGAAAATTTAGTTGATGAAAATGGAAAAACTTTAGATGAACAAATAAAAGCTCTATCCGATAGATATTTAAATATAAACTGTGCATGTTTTACTCCTAACAAAGGAAGAATTGATGATATATTAAGACTTTATAAAGAGTATAATGCTGATGGCATTGTTTACTTTACTCTACCTTTCTGTACTACATACGCTACTGAATTTAAAAAAGTTAAAGATGCTCTTGATAAAAAAGGAATTCCCGTTATCATGATTGAAACTGATTACGGTTTGCAAGACGCTGGACAAATTAAGACTAGATTAGAAGCCTTTTTTGAAATGTTAGAAACTAACAAAAAAGTAGCTGTTACAAAATAAAACAATACAAGGTGATTTAATGAAAGAACTTGAAACCTATATATTATTTCCCAGTCATACTGATGGATTAGCTCTTGAAAAAATTTTAAAAAGTAATAACATAGAATATACCATCGTTCCTACTCCTAGAACACTTAGCAAATGCTGTGGTATATCATTAAAAATCAATCCAAAAGATAAAGACATAGTTGAAAATCTTCTGCTAAATAACCCTTCCATAGACTATGAAGGTATATACACACTGAAAAAAAAGAAAAATAGTTTATTTAATTTTTAAATCAAATTGTTAAAAATAAAGATATTTATTCCTTGCAATTCAAATTGTTTTTTAAATCTATAGGAGGATTTGTAATGTATTCAGTTGGTATTGATTCTGGCTCTATTGCAACAAAAGCTGTTTTATTCAATGGAAATATTGTAGAAAAAGTCATTATACCTACAGGTTGGAGTCCTAAAAAAGCTTCTGAAAATGTCTTAAATATTTTGATAGAAAAAAGTTCTATAAAAAAAAGCGATATAAAATTAATAATAGGAACAGGATACGGTAGAATATCTATGCCTTTTGCAGATAAAAAAATTACTGAAATAACTTGTCATGCAAAAGGAGCTTATTTTTTAAATGATAAAGTTCGAACTATTTTAGATATAGGTGGACAAGATAGCAAAGTCATAAGTTTAGATGATAATGGAAACGTAATAGATTTTATTATGAATGACAAATGTGCAGCAGGCACAGGTAGATTTCTTCAAGTTATGGCAAATGTACTGGGAATAGAAGTAGAATCTTTTGATGAAATTATTCATAATGTAAAACCAGAACCTATAACTAGTATGTGCACAGTATTTGCAGAATCAGAAGTTATTAGTCTTTTAGCAAAAGGTATAGACAAAAATAAATTAGCTTCAGGTATAGCTCACTCTATTGCCAATAAAGGCACTGCTATGTTAAATAAAATTAAGCTTAAAAACGCTATTGCCTTTACTGGTGGTGTAGCAAAATCAAAAATTATAAAATCAATAATTGAAGAAAAAATAAAACAGCCACTTTATTCTCCTCCAGACTCTCAAATAATAGGAGCATTAGGTGCTGCTGTAATAGGTTGGAATATGATAAATAAATAAATAAGGCTCATATTAATAAATTAATTTAAATACTTTTTAATAAAAATTAAGAATTTAAAATTTTTAAGAATTAAGAGTTATATTGACCTTAATAGCTCTTAATTCTTAATTATTTTTTGTAACTTTTTTATTATTTAAAATTACAAAGACATATCATTTACTATTCTCTTTCACTTGCCTTTTCTATTACCTCACCCATCTTTGACATTATATAATCATATCCTCCCTCTGAATGCGGTATCATACAATCACTGCAGTCTTTTATACCATTAGTATATTTAAAATTACCTCCACAATTTTCTCCAAGCATATATAAAGGACAAAAACAAAATAGACAGTTAAACTTTGACTTATCTTTTACATTATGACATGGAAAATATTCACATTTAGTATTTTGTACAAACTTATAATTTTCACTCATAAATTCTCCCCCTATTATATAAAATATATTAATACAAGGTACAAAGGTTTAATTTTCCTAAGTACCTTGTATTTTACTGTTTAATTATTAATATGCTTTAGCAACATAAACCATGTGTTTTGCTTTTTTTCCACAAAAATGACATTTATCTCCGAGGTCTTCTTGCTTAAATGGTATACATCTTATTGTAGCACCTGTTTCTGCTTTAAGATTATCTTCACATTCTCTTTCTCCACACCACATAGCTTTAGCAAATCCAAGTTTTTCAGTCATCTTTTTCTTCAAATCTTCAAAATCTTCAATATAATAAGTATTTTCATCCCTATGTTTTCTTGCTCTTTCAAGCATATCATTATGAATTGTATCTAATAAATTTAATATTGAATCTGCTAATCCGTCCATTGAAATTGACTGCTTTTCTAAAGTATCTCTTCTCACAGCCATAACTTGATTGTTTTGTATATCTCTTGGTCCTATTTCTATACGAACAGGTACACCTTTCATTTCATATTCATTAAATTTCCAACCTGGTGAATAATTTTCATTGTCATCAAGTTCTACTCTTACTCCCACATCTTGAAGAAGCTTTTTAAGCTCATAAGCCTTATCTAAAACTCCTTCTTTATGTTGAGCTATAGGTATAATAACCACTTGAATAGGTGCTACTCTTGGTGGTAGTACTAATCCTCTATTATCTCCATGAACCATTATTAATCCACCTATTAATCTTGTAGATACACCCCATGAAGTATGATAAGGATTCTGTAAATCTCCATTCCTATCTAAGAAAGTAATTTCAAAAGCCTTTGTAAAATGCTGACCTAAATTATGAGATGTACCAGCTTGAAGAGCCTTACCATCATGCATAAGTGCTTCCATAGTATAAGTAGCATGAGCACCTGCAAATTTTTCCTTATCACTCTTTCTACCTGTAATTACAGGCATAGCTAATAAATTTTCTGCCATTTCTCTATAAATTTCTAATATTCTCAATGTTTCTTCTTGAGCCTCTTCTTCTGTTTCATGAAGAGTATGTCCTTCCTGCCATAAAAACTCAGAAGTTCTTAAAAATGGTCTAGTACTCTTTTCCCATCTTACAACACTACACCATTGATTATATAAATATGGAAGTTCTCTATAAGATTTCAACCACTTTGCATACATTGAACAGATTATAGTTTCCGAAGTAGGTCTAACACATAATCTTTCTGCTAACTTTTCCTTTCCTCCATGAGTTACCCAAGCTACTTCAGGTGCAAAACCTTCAACATGTTCAGCTTCTTTTTTCAGTAAACTTTCAGGTATAAGTAGTGGAAAATAACAATTTTTATGTCCAGTTTCTTTAAATTTCTTATCAAGATAGTTTTGAATATTTTCCCAAATAGCATATCCATATGGCTTAATAACCATAAACCCCTTAACTGGTGAATAATCTACTAAGTCAGTCTTTAAAATAACATCTGTGTACCACTGAGGAAAATCTACTTCCATAGCCGTAATTTCTTTAACAAACTCCTTATCATTTTTACTCATACTAAAAATCCTCCTTATTATTTTTTAATTTTAATCTGATTTTCATAGACTCATTTTAAATTTGTTTAATAAATTTTTAAATATGTTTTTAACTTTATAATCTCTCATTTTAGAGTTATAAAAGGCCTTTTCACAACTCTGAACTTTAACTAATTCCTACTCTAAAACTTTACATCTTTTCATATATTTATTTTAGCTTTAGCTGAAAATTTTAATTTCTCACAAAAACTCACAATAAAAATAAAAACCTTCATCTCTTATTTAGAGACGAAGGTATTCTCGCGGTACCACTCTAATTAATCTAGTATCAACTACTAGATTCCCTCTTAGCGATGATAACGGTATCGCAACCGTATGACTTATTATTCGTCATAAGCTCTGGGACGGGTTCGAAATGCATATATCCTGTGAAATCTTCCAGCCAATGGATTTCACTCTCTGTAGGCATCATCATTTCTACTATTTCCCTTCATAACCAAAATCAATATAAAATTATTTGAGTTCTCAAAAGACTCTTAATTTCTAACTTTTAAAAATTATGTCTGATTTTTTGTTTTGTTAATATAATATATAAAATATTATATTTTGTCAACAGAAACAATAGCTTGAGCAGCTATTCCCTCTCCCGTTCCAGTAAATCCAAGACCTTCAGTAGTTGTAGCCTTAATATTTATAGAGTCTTTATCAATACTTAAAGTATTTGCAATATTTTTTCTCATATCTTCTATATAAGGAGCCATTTTAGGCTTTTGAGCTATAATCACAGCATCAATATTATTTACCCTATATCCTTTTTCTTTCAATCTATTATTAACTTTACTAAGAAGTTTTATACTTGATATTCCTTTATATCTGTTATCTGTATCCGGAAAAAGCTTTCCAATATCTCCTAAAGCTACTGCCCCCAACATAGCATCTTTGATTGCATGAAGTAAAACATCCGCATCTGAATGTCCTAAAAGTCCTTTTTGATATGGAATATCAACACCACCAAGTATAAGTTTTCTTCCTTCAACTAATCTATGCACATCATAGCCAATTCCTACTCTCATATTTTTTTCACACTCCTTATAAAATAAATATATTCGACCTATTTCCCGGGAAATAAAAACTTTTTTTATATTTTCGACTTTCTTCTGTTCAAAATTGCTTCCCCTAATATTAAATCTTCAGGAGTAGTTATTTTTATATTATCATAATTTCCTTCTATCATTTTTACTCTATGTCCAAGTCTTTCGACCAATACACAATCATCAGTTCCCAAATAATTATCTTCTATTGCTTTTTCATGTGCTTTAATTAAAATATCATAATTAAATACTTGAGGTGTTTGTATTCCCCATAATTTACTTCTATCTGGTGTATCTATAATATAACTATTTTCATCTACAACTTTTATAGTATCCTTTACTGGTACACCCACTCCAACCGCCTTATTTTTTAAAGCTTCACATATACTCTTTTCTATAACATCTGCAGTTACAAAAGGTCTTGCTCCATCGTGAACAACAACAATTTGTGCATTTTTATTTACAAACTTCAACCCATTATACACAGATTCTTGTCTTTCTCTTCCACCAGAAACTAATATTATTTTTTTTCTAAATTCGTATCTATTTAATATTTTTTCTCTACAAAACTCTATTTCATCTTCCTTTAATATTAAAATTATCTCATTAATGTATTTTATTTTATCAAATACTTCTAACGTATGTATCAATATTGGTTTTCCATCAAGTTCAAGATACTGCTTATTTATTCTACTTTTCATTCTCTTACCTTGTCCGGCAGCAGCTATAATAGCAGAAACAAACACTTTATTAAGCATAAATCCTTATCTCCTATCTTTAATTTTATTATTGCAAAAAATAAAGTTAGCAACTTTTCACCCAATTTTAATATTAAATTTATTTTAGAGTAATAGTCAATAGTTAACAACAAATACTTTCTAATATTTCTTCAAGTTTTTTAATTCTCATCAATTTATTTAAATAATTTTATTTTTTACAAAAAATATTTGAAATTTTTTAATTATAAAAAAACAGAGTCTGACGAAATATTCGCCAGACTTTTTATGCTGTTTTATTAACCATATACTTAGGTTTTGCAAAAATCATTCTTCCCGCTGCAGTTTGAAGCACACTAGTAACTAAAACATCCATCGTCTCTCCAATATGTTTTTTACCACCGTCAACTACAATCATAGTCCCATCATCTAAATATGCAACCCCTTGACCTGTTTCTTTACCTTCTTTTATCACTTGAACTACCATTTCTTCACCCGGTAAAACTACTGGTTTTACTGCATTTGCCAACTCATTTATATTAAGTACCGGAACTCCCTGAAGTTCTGAAACTTTATTTAAATTATAATCATTAGTTATTATTTTACCATTTAATACTTGCCCAAGTCTTACTAATTTACTATCAACTTCGCTTATATCTTCAAAATCTGTATCGACAATTTGAACTTCAATCTGTAACTCTTTTTGAATTTTATTAAGTATATCTAGTCCTCTTCTTCCTCGATTTCTTTTAAGTGAATCAGATGAATCTGCAATATGTCTTAATTCCTCAAGCACAAACTCTGGAATTACTAATGGTCCCTCTACAAACCCCGTCTTACAAACATCTGCAATTCTTCCATCAATTATTACGCTTGTATCTAATATCTTAGGTTGATATTTATATTCATTTTTAATTGCTTCTTTTTCTTTCCCAATATTTAATTTGAAAATATTTGGAAGAATCACAATGTCATTAATCTTCTTAGTTGCTATACTTATTCCTAAATATCCTAAAAATATATATACTATAATCGAAAGGATTATTCCCAATATAGGAATAGGAATATCCATTAACAACTGACTAATTAAATAAGCAATAATAAGTCCTATTATAAGTCCAAGAGAACCCACTAAAATATCAGTAGTTGGTATTTTTTGAATTTCTGTTTCAATCCAATTAGCAATCTTTAAACCTTTACCCATCAACCAAGGAGTCATAATAAACAAAATAATTCCAAATAAGACTGCTCCTGATATACTTATAATAATTTCTACAAGTGGAGTTATAGGGGATATTTTTACAAAACCTTGTACTTTTATAATTTTAGCAATTAATATGCCTAGCGCATATCCAGCCGAGGCTCCTGCTAATGTTAAAGAACCTCTTATAATCTTATTGAACATTTTATTCACCTCCCCTTTGATTATAACCATACTAACTACTTTTTATAACAAAATTATTATTAAATAATCTTTATTACAAACTTATAACCATATAATATAACATTTAAACTCTAACAATCATTAAAACTTTATTAAATTTTCAAACATAAAATTAAAGCGTCTATTAAGACGCCCATTATAATTTTATTGGACTGCGTCATTTATTAGTTGTTCTATACTTACCTCATCACAATCATTGACTAATGCTAGTTCACTTATAAGTATCTGTTTTGCATTATTAAGCATTTTCCTTTCTCCTGTTGATAATCCCTTTTCCTTATCTCTCAACATTAAATTTCTAACTACACCTGCTACTTCATAAATATCTCCACTCTTTATCTTATCCATATTTGCTCTATATCTTCTATTCCAATTTTGAGGCATCTTAGTTTTATCATCATTTAATACTGCAAGTACTTGTTCTACTTCTTTTTTAGAAATAATTTCTCTAAGTCCCATGGCTTCTACATTGTCTAGAGGAATCATTACTTTCATATTTCTCAGAGGTAATCTCAAAATATAATATTTCCTCTTATCTCCTAAAATTTCTTTTTCCTCAATAGACTCAATAATACCAGCACCATGCATGGGATATACTACTTTATCACCAATATTGAACATAGACTGACCTCCTAATAAACATTCCACATTTCCAGTATACAACATTCTATGTCCAATGTCAAGAAATTAAATATTTTATCACAGTTTTATTATCATTGTCAACATAATTTTAAAAAGTTTCCCTAAAAACTTAAAAACCTATTTTAAATATATTATCTAAAAAACTTTTTTTACATAATAAAAATAATGTACATAATCCACATAAATAACAGATTATACGTAAAAAAAGGTAGCATGTTAATTAATGCCACCATAATTTTTAGACACATATTCATCTATAGCATCTGCTACTTTCTTAGAAAATTTTACTGCTTCAACTACAGTTTTAGCTCCAGTTACTACATCACCAGATGCAAAAATACCTTCTCTAGTCGTTCTCCCACACTCATCTGTTATTACTAAACCAGATTTATTTATTTCTATTCCTTTATTATGTAAAACTATATTTGCCTTTGGTCCTTGGCTAACTGCAATAATAATAGAATCTGCTTTAAATATTCCTTCTGAATCTTTTAACACAATCAATTTTTCTTCTCCATCTTCTTTAACTTTTTTAGTTTTTAAATATTTAACTCCTTCTCTATCAATTATTTCTATAGGAGTTTTATAAAATTCAAACTTGACTCCATCTAATTTAGCATATTCTATATCATGTTTGTTAGCAGACATATCTTCCTTACCTTTTCTATACATTATATAAACTTCATTAACACCTTTTCTTAAAGCAGTTCTTGCTACATCTATAGCTACATTTCCTGCACCAATTATACATAATTTTTTACCTAAATTATATACATCGGGATTTTTTAAATAGTCTATAGCATAATGAACATTTCCTAAACTCTCTCCCTTAATTCTTAGAGGTCTGGGATTCCAAACTCCAGTACCTATAAATACAGCTTTATATCCATCTCTAAAAAGATCATCAATTGTAATAACTGGACCTACTAAAGTATTAGGTCTTATTTTTACACCCATTTTGATTAATTGTTCTTCCAATCTATCTAAAATGTCCTTAGGCAACCTAAAAGCTGGTATACCGTATCTTAAAACCCCTCCTATTTTATCATGAAGTTCAAATATCGTAATATCATATCCCCTAGATGCTAAAATAAATGCAATTGTAATTCCTGCAGGTCCTGAACCTACTATTGCAATTTTTTTATTCGGATCAATATTTGAAATTATATTCATTTTATTTAAATAATAATCTGATATATAATGTTCAATAGAACTCCAATGAATAGGATTACCTTTGTTTGAAAGTATACAACTACCTTCACAAAACTTTTCATGAGGACATACTAAAGAGCAAACTGATGAAAGAGGATTATTTAAAAATAATTTTTCTCCAGCCTTGAAAATTTCTCCATTTAAAAATAGATTTATTGCCTCTTTTATAGGTGTATTAACTGGACATCCTTTACTACATTTAGGATTTTTACACTGTAAACATCTTTTAGCTTCTTCTATAATATGTTGAGCCATAAAAATCTCTCCTAAATAAATATTTATTACATCATATAATATTTTTAAAAAAATTTAAATATTATTTATATTATTTATGATAAAATTTAACTTTTATACTTTAACCAAATTGTTTCAGAAAGACTAAGAAAAGGTACAAAATTAATACCTATATTAGAACAAATGGATAAATGGGAGATGATTATAATTTTTTATCTATTAATTATATTAAGATTTATTTTTTAAGCAATTGTCTATCTAAAAGTACCTGATCTCTTACTCTTCTAAGTCCCTCTTTAATTATTTTTGCTCTAACTTCACCTATACCTTCTACATCATATAATTCTTCAATAGACGCCCTCAAAATTTTTTGAAAATCTTTAAAATGTTCAACAATATTTTTTACAACTCCACTAGGTATTCTCGGTATTTTAGAAAGAATTCTATATCCTCTCGGCATAACAGGCATATCTAGAGTATTTACATCATTCACAAAGCCTAAAATTTTAGATATATTAGACAAATCTAATAACTCTTCAGACGATAAATTTCTAAGCTCAATATTTATTATATCAATCGTTTTTGTTTGGTCATTTATTCTATAATCTTCTATAACATGTTTTCCATCTTCTTTTACAAAAACAATTAATTCTTCCAACTGCATACTAACTAATCTTCCTTCGCTTCCCAACTCTATAATATACTTTTCTATTTCATTTGCTATTCTCATTACCATTTCAGTTCGCTGTATAACTAAACATACATCATATAAAGTTACTAAATCCTCTAGCTCTAATACACTTAAACTTGCCATAGCTTGAACTAATACCGATTTATATTTTTCTAAAGTCTGCATTGCTTGATTTGCCTTTGTCAAAACCTTATTTATATCTTGAAGCACATATTTTGACCATCCTTTATAAATAGTTATTATATTTCTTCTTTGTGATATAGAAATAACCATATTTCCTGTCTGTATTGCAACTCTTTCTGCGGTTCTATGCCTCGTTCCCGTTTCAGAAGAGGGAATAGAAGGGTTTGGATTCAAATGAGCATTTGCATATAAAATCTTTTTTCCATCAGAACTAAGTATTATTGCTCCGTCCATTTTGGCTAATTCATATAAATATGCTGGTGTAAAATCTATATTAATAAAAAAACCACCATCAATAAGCTCCATAACTTCTTTATTATTGCCAATAACTATCAAAGCACCTGTTTTAGCTCTTAATATATTTTCCAATCCTTCTCTTAATAAAGTTCCGGGAGCTAAACATTTCAGACATTCTAGTATTTCTTCTCCTTGTTTTTTTTCTTCCTTATTAATCAAATCAGCTACCTCCCAAAATTATATCAAGAGCTTCATGAACATTTTCTACCCCTATTATTTCTATATCTTCCATTTTTGATAATCCATTTAAATTGCCTTTGGGTATAATACAAGTTTTAAATCCCATCTTTGAAGCTTCCCTTATTCTTTTTTCTGCAAAATTTACTGTCCTCACTTCTCCAGTCAATCCTACCTCACCAAATATCACCATTTGAGGATCAATAACTTTATTTCTAAAGCTAGAAGCTATTGCTGCAATTATAGCTAAATCAACAGCTGGCTCACTTAATTGAATACCTCCTACAACATTGATATATCCATCTTGAGCTTGAAGTTGAAGTCCTATTTTTTTCTCAAGTACAGCCATAAGCATAACGACTCTATTATAATCTATACCTGTAGCCATCCTTCTAGGCGTACCAAAACTTGTCGGACTAATAAGTGCTTGAAGTTCGATTAGTACTGGTCTAGTTCCCTCTATACTTGCAACTACAACAGAACCTGCTGCATTTTTAGGTCTATGAGATAAAAATAAATGAGACGGATTGATAACTTCTACAAGACCATCATTTGTCATTTCAAAAATTCCTATTTCATTTGTTGAACCAAATCTATTTTTAACTGCCCTCAAAATTCTATAAACATTATGTTTTTCACCTTCGAAATACAAAACTGTATCTACCATATGCTCTAATACCTTCGGTCCTGCTATAGCACCTGTTTTTGTAACATGTCCAACTATAAAAGTTGCTATTCCATACTTTTTAGAAAGCTTCATCAATGCAGCCGTACCTTCTCTGACTTGACTTACACTACCTGGTGCAGACGCTACATCTGGATTATATATAGTTTGTATTGAATCAATAATTAAAAGATTAGGTTTATCTTCTTCTATATATTTAGATATGTAATGCAAATTATTTTCTGAAACAATGTATAAATTATCATTTTCGATTTTTAATCTATCAGCCCTCATTTTTATCTGTTTTAATGATTCTTCTCCAGAAACATATAAAACTTTAAAACCTTTTTTTCCTACATTATTTGCTACTTGTATAAGAAGTGTTGATTTACCTATGCCCGGGTCTCCACCAACCAAAACTAGAGAACCTCTAACTATTCCTCCACCTAAAACTCTATCTAGCTCTCCATTTGATGTAGAAAATCTATTTTCCATTTCTATTTCAATATTTTTAAGTTTTACAGGTTTTTGACTGCTTCCTATAGATACTACTTCACCACTTTTTTTATTATTACCAAATTCTTCTACAAAACTCTGCCAACTATTACATTCTGGACATTTACCCATCCATTTTAATGAAATATATCCACACTCTTGACAAACATACTTTGTTTTAATTTTTGCCACATTTTTCACCTTCAATACTTTATTTTATAAATTATTTATCTATATAAAGATAATGCAAAAAATAACATTTAAAAGGATTCTACTCTAATTAGTAGAATCCTTTTAATTTTTTCTTAATCTATTTTTTCTTAAACACTATTTCTTCATTTTCTACATCTACTAATATATTATCTTCTTTAGAAATTTTACCCATCAAAATTTCTTCAGAAAGTTTATCTTCTATCATCTTTGTTATAACCCTCTTAAGAGGTCTTGCTCCATACTCTTGATCATATCCTTTTTTAGCTAGAAAATCTTTAGCTTTTTCTGAAACTTCAATATTGATGCTTAACTTCCTCAATCTCTTAGTTAAATCTGATACCATAAGTTCAACTATTTCTTTAATATGTTTCTCATCTAATTGATGGAATACTATTATATCATCTATTCTATTTATAAATTCTGGTCTAAATTGTTTTTTCAACTCTTCCATTATATTTTCCTTCATTTTTTCATATTCATTCTTCTTAGCCTTATCATTTGCTTCTGCAAATCCTAATACTTTCTGTTTCTTTATCCTTGACGCACCAACATTTGAAGTCATGATAATAACTGTATTCTTGAAATCTACTGTTCTTCCCTTTGCATCTGTCAATCTACCATCATCTAATATTTGAAGTAAAATATTAAATACATCAGGATGAGCTTTTTCTATTTCATCAAATAATACTACTGAATAAGGTTTTCTCCTTATTTTCTCAGTTAACTGACCACCTTCATCATATCCTACATATCCTGGAGGAGAACCTACTAATTTTGAAACAGAATGTTTTTCCATGTATTCAGACATATCTATCCTAATCATTGCATTTTCATCACCAAATAAAGCTTCAGCTAAAGCTTTAGTAAGTTCTGTTTTTCCCACTCCTGTAGGTCCTAAGAATATAAATGAACCTATTGGCTTTTTAGGGTCTTTAAGTCCTACTCTTGCTCTTCTAATAGCTCTAGATACAGCCTTTACTGCTTCGTCTTGTCCTATCACCCTTTCATGCAGTATTTTTTCCATATTCAAAAGTCTTTCTGATTCATCTTCAGCTAACTTCTTAACTGGAATTCCTGTCCATGCAGCAACAACTTCTGCAATCTCCTCTTCTCCAACTGTAGCATTATCATTTTGTTTCGCTTTCCAGTTATTTTTTCTATCTTCTAATTCTTCTTTTATAGCTTTTTCTTCATCTCTAAGTTTGGCTGCTTTTTCAAAGTTTTGAGCACTTACAGCTTCCTCTTTCTCTTTCATTATTTTTTCTAATTTATTCTCTAAATCTTTTAAATCTTCTGGTTGAGTAACCATTTGAAGTCTTACTTTTGATGCTGCTTCATCTATTAAATCTACTGCTTTATCTGGCAAAAATCTATCTGTTATATATCTATGTGATAGTTCTGCTGCTGCCTTTAACGCTTCATCTGTAATTTTTACACTATGATGTGCCTCATATTTATCTCTTAATCCTTTAAGAATTTGGATTGTTTCTTCCACAGTTGGCTCATCTACTATAATAGGTTGAAATCTTCTCTCAAGAGCAGGGTCCTTTTCTATATGCTTTTTATACTCATCTAAAGTAGTAGCTCCTATAGCTTGAAGTTCTCCTCTTGCAAGTGCAGGTTTTAAAATATTTGAAGCATCAATAGCACCCTCTGCTCCTCCTGCACCAATTATAGTATGCATTTCATCTATAAATAAAATTACATTACCTGCTTTTTTAATTTCATCCATCACTTGAGTAAGTCTTTGTTCAAATTCACCCCTATATTTCGCTCCAGCCAGCATAGACGCTAAATCCAAAGAAAATACTCTCTTATCTTTAAGAATTTCTGGTACATTTCCTTCTACAATCTTCTGAGCTAATCCTTCAGCTATTGCAGTTTTACCTACTCCCGGCTCTCCTATCAAACATGGATTATTTTTAGTCCTTCTGCTCAAAACTTGTATAACTCTTTCTATTTCTTTTTCTCTTCCTATAACAGGGTCAAGTTTTCCTTCTTCAGCCATTTCTGTTAAGTCTCTACCATATTTATTTAAAGTAGGAGTATTTTTCCCTTTACTGCTTACTTTTGTATGTCTAGGATTTTCTGAACCTTGATATTTACTTCCCAATAAATTTAAAACTTCTTCATAAACTTTATTAAAATCTATTCCCATATCTAAAAGTATTTTTGCAGCTACTCCTTCTCCCTCTCTAATAAGAGCAAGCAATAAATGTTCTGTTCCCACATAGTTGTGATTCAATCTTCTTGCTTCTGCAAAACTTATTTCAAAAATTCTTTTAACTCTAGGAGTAATTCCAACTAATGTCGTTTCTTCATATCCTACTCCAATCATCTCTTGAATTATCTTTCTGACTTTATTTTCATCTACACCTAAATTTATTAATGCTTTAGCTGCAATTCCTTCATTTTCTCTTATAAGACCTAACAATAAATGTTCTGTACCAACATAATTATGCTTAAATTTTTGAGCTTCTTCCTGTGCTAATCCAATTGCTCTTTGAGCACTTTCTGTAAATTTATTAAACATGAACATTTTTTATCAACCTCCTTTGTATAAAAATATTTATACTCATGTTTCAAACACATAATTTCTAAATTAACATATTCTTTCCATAAATTATTTTTTAGAAAGTCTTTCTCTTACAAGTTTTGCTCTCTCTATGTCTCTTTCATTTGCACTTAAATTTTTCCCAACAATCTTTTGAAGTATTCCCGGTTGTATATCAACCATGAGATTATTTACAACCTTTTCATCGACTTCTTTTATTATTCCCAAATCTATTCCCAATCTAACATCTGATAAAAGAGTTAAAGCCTCTTTTGAATTTAAAATTCTAGCATTACTCAAAATTCCAAATGAACGACATATCTTATCTTCCAACTTCATTCTATTATTTGACAAGAGAGTACTTCTCGCATCTTTTTCTTTACTTATTATTTGTTTAGTCACTTCTTTTAAAGTATCTATAATTTCTTCTTCTGTTCTTCCAAGGGTTACTTGATTAGAAATTTGATAGATATTTCCTTCAGCTGCCGTCCCTTCTCCATATATACCTCTAACAGTCAACCCTATCTGATTTACAGCTTGAAGTATTCTATCTATATACCTAGTCATTGATAAAGCAGGCAAATGAATCATAACCGAAGCTCTAATACCTGTGCCCACATTAGTTGGACAAGATGTAAGATAGCCTATTTTTTCATCAAATGCATATTTTACATTTTCTTCTAATATATCATCTATTTTATTTGCTAAATCCCATACCTCATCTAATTGAAATCCGGGATATAAACACTGTATACGAAGATGGTCTTCTTCATTAATCATTATACTTACAGATTCATCTTTATTTAAAAGTACAGCACTCTTGTTTGGCTTCTCTATTAAGTTAGGACTTATAAGACGTTTTTCAATTAACACACGCTTATCATTATCTGAAATTTTATCCATTTCTATAAGTGTAAAATCTTTTTTTAGTACTGTATTACCTTCTATTATCACATCATTAATTTTTTTTATCACTTCTTTACTTTTTTCATTTGTAAGTGCAATGGGAAAAGGAAATTCCTCTAAGTTTCTTGCAAGTCTTATACGACTACTAATTACTACATTGTTAAGTGGACCTTCTTCATCTATCCATTTTGGCACGTATATCCCCCCTACTCTTGTATTCCAAAATCTTTTTCAAGCTCTTTAATTCGGTCTCTAAGTTTTGCAGCTTTTTCAAATTCTTCTTTTTCAACTGCCATTTGAAGTTGTTTTTTTAATGACATAATTTCATGTTTAAGTCTAATTCTACTTCCTGCTTTTTTAGGAATCTTACCTATGTGAGTTTCACTTCCATGTATTCTCTTTATAAGTGGCAATAACTTTTCATTGAAGGTTTTATAACATTCAAAACAGCCTAATCTTCCGAGTTGTTTAAATTTTCCATAACTCATTCCGCATTTGCTGCATGTTGTAGTTTTTATATAATCCACCTTAAATGGAGAACTATGAATAGAATCAAGCAGTCCTGTTAAAAAATTGTTTATTGTAAATGTCGTATCAAAATCAAAGTTTATATCATCACTTTTTTTAGCACACTGTTCACATAAATGTATCTCTTGTTTTTGATTGTTTATAATTTTTGTTACATGTACTGTAGCTTCTCTTTCATGACAATTTTGACAAAGCATAATATCCCCTCCTATCTTAAAAGAGAAGCAAGCATGGCCTTTAAAATACTTGCCCTCACATTATTTTTCAATTCTGTATCTATATTTAAACTTCTATTGTTCAATGCTGCAATCATTATATCTGCTTCCCTATCTTTTAATATACCCTTTTCTAACAACAACTTAACTATAGATACTGCTTTCATCATACTTATACTATCACCTATTTCATTAATTATATTGTAAAGATAGGTTTTTTTATTTATATTGAGTTTAATAATTCTTATATGTCCTCCACCACCACGTCTGCTTTCTACTGCATATCCCTTGTCTATAGTAAATCTTGTTGAAAGAACATAATTTATTTGAGATGGGGCACAGTTAAAATCATTTGCAAGTTCATTTCTTTTAATCTCTATCCACTGCTTATTCGACTGTTTAAGCATTTCCTTAATAAAAGCTTCAATCAAATCACTCAATCTTGCCATACCATCACCTTTTTACTTTGACTTTCTTTGACCTTAATTTGATGTTAATAAATTTCATTATACTTTTCAAGTTATATTTTTGCTCATTTTTAATTATTTTTATTCAATCTCTAATATTATTTTTTATTTTTTTAGATTTTCATTTTTTTTCTTTATTTTTCTTTTAATTTCTAAATTTTAAAGACCTCAGTATAAAAAACTTCATACTGAGGTCTTTGTAAAATTTTAATTATTTTTTTGTTTAGCAGCCTCAATTATCTTTTGTGCCAATTGACTTGGAACTTCTTCATATCTTTCAAATCTCATTGTAAAACTTCCTCTAGCTTGAGTCATTGAACGAAGGTCTGGAGCATATTTAAACATTTCTGATTGTGGTGCTTCAGCTATAACGAGCTGATACCCATCACCTTGTGGCTGCATGCCCAAAATTCTACCTCTCCTCTTATTCATATCACCCATTATATCTCCCATGTATTCTTCAGGCACAAGTACTTCTACATGCATAATTGGCTCTAAAAGTACAGGATTAGCCTTTTCTATACCCTTTTTAAATGCAATAGATGCAGCTATTTTAAAAGCCATTTCACTAGAATCAACTGAATGATATGAGCCATCAAATAATGTAGCTTTAACATTAACTACAGGAAATCCAGCAAGTACGCCTTTTTCCATAGATTCTCTCAAACCCTTTTCAACAGCTGGAATATATTGTTTTGGAACTGCTCCACCGAATATTTCTTCATGGAACTCAAATTCTTCTGTAGAAGGTTCAAATCTAATATGAACATCGCCATACTGTCCTGCTCCACCACTTTGTTTTTTATGCTTTCCTTGTACAGTTGATGTTCCTTTTATAGTTTCTCTATATGCTATCTTAGGATCTATAAGGTCAACTTCTACTCCAAAATTATTTTTAAGCTTGTTAATTATAACACTAAGCTGCATAGTTCCTTGCCCACCTATTAGCAGTTGTTTAGTTTCATGATTTCTTTCAACTACAAATGTAGGGTCTTCTTCTGTAAGCTTATGAAGTGATGCACTTATCTTTTCTTCATCTTCTCTAGATTTAGGCTCTACTGCCATAAATAAACAAGGCTGAGGAAATTTAATTCCTTCATATTGAATAGGTGAATTTTTATCACAAAGAGTATCTCCAGTGGAAGTATACTGTAATTTTGCTGTAGCTCCAATATCTCCCGCACCAATTTCCTTACACTCTATCTGATTTTTACCTCTGAGCATAAACAAATTTCCTATTTTTTCTACGCTATCTTTATTTGGATTATATACTTCCATATCTTTCTTTATTTTACCGGAATATACTTTAAATAGAGATATTTTTCCTACAAATGGGTCTACTATTGTTTTAAATACTAAAGCTGAAAAAGGTTCTTCCTCTGCTACCTGTCTTACTACTTTTTCTTCATTATTTGGATTAATTCCCTCGTATCCATTTTCATGCATATCCTTAGGTGTTGGCATATAGTCATAAATCATATCAAGAAGTGTATGAATACCAATATTATTAACTGTTGAACCTACTAATACTGGAACAACATCTCCTGCAAGTACACCTTTTCTTAGTCCTTCATGTATTTCTTCAGTAGTAAACTGTTCTCCTTCAAAATATTTTTCAAGAAGTTTTTCATCACTTTCTGCTACTGATTCTATAAGCATTTCTCTAATAGGTCCTATTTTATCCTTCATATAATCTGGAATATCTACATTTACACACTCTTTACCGTTATATTCTCTACCTATCATATCTACAACATTTACAAAGCCTTTAAAATCTGGTCCTTGCCTCATTGGCACAGCAAAAGGTGCTATTTTTTTACCAAATTTATCTCTAAGCTCATTTATCAATTTTTCAAAGTTAACGTTTTCTTTATCAATTTTATTTATAAATATGATTTTAGGCATTTTTCTCTCTTCCGTATACTTCCACGCCTTTTCCGTTCCAACCTCTACCCCAGAAGTAGCATCTAACATTATTATTGCTCCACCAGCAACTCTTAATGCACTTATAACTTCTCCTTGAAAATCAAAGTATCCCGGAGCATCAAGAATATTATATTTTGAATTATTCCATTCTATAGGAATAACAGAAGTTCCTATTGAAAATTGTCTTGCTATTTCTTCTTTATCAAAATCCGATACTGTATTTCCTTCCTCAATCTTACCTATCCTCTTTATAACTTTTGTCGTATAAAGCATAGACTCAATTAAAGTTGTCTTTCCACTGCCACCATGGCCTAATAACGCTACATTTCTTATTTCATTAACTTTATAGTTTTTCATGTCCTTCCCCCTAACTTGTTAATGATTTATCTCTCTTTTTATATATTCTATAATGTTTTGAAAATTCCTTTTTTTCAAAATATGTTATGTATTTTTTTCAAAAAAATATAAAGGCTCCAAAAAATCAGAGCCCTTTTTACATATCTATACTATTCCTGACATCTTAATTACTTCTAATCCTCTTTTTTCCAACTCTTTTATTATAATATTAAGTCCTATAGAATCACTTGCCATATGTCCTGCCACTATAACATTTCCTATATTTTGTTTTTCTACTTCTTCTTTAACATCGTCTGGTACATGCATACAGATTATTGTACCTACACCAGCTTCAAAATATGCCTTAAATACATCTGCTCCTCCATTTGTTCCACCAGCCATAAGCACTGCTATTTTTCCTGCATAATCTTTTTCACTGCCAACTCTTATTATCGGACCTGCTAAAGCATCTTTATATTCATCAATCTCTTTCAATGCTTCTACTACATCTTTCAAAGTAGCTTTAGGTTTATCACTAAACCTTTCATTTATGAAATTTTGAACAAAATTTTCAGTTATCTTATCCGCAGGCATATGTATATTCATAAATGGTATATCTAACAGCTTTGCCGCAGAAGCTACTCTATCATAATTACTTACGTGCATACCTCTTTCTACTTTGCCCATTTTTTTTCTTAAAACTTTTTGAGCTTTATTTATAGGTACCCCAAACTCCACCATTCTATCAATCTGAAATTCCATTACTTTATGAAAATCTACCATAGGTGTACCTGCCTTTGGATGATGACTTATAACACAATCTACTCCTAACTGCTTAGCAATAAGAAGTTCAGGTGTTTCCATGTCTATTCCCATTAAAATTTTTTTAATATCTCTACCATCAACAACAATTCCAGAATCAGCAGGTATTTCGTCTAAACCTGCTAAATTTAAAGCTAATTCCATTATTTCTCTCGTATTCATTTTTCTCCTCCTTTACATTTTTAAATATAAATTACATCATATAATTTATTTTATATATATTAATATTTTACTATATACTTTACGTCTATTACCAAAATTTTTAATTGTTTTTTTATTCTTAATCATTTTTTATTTTACGATAATCTAGCTGTACTTTTTTACTTATACTTATAATACACTCTAAAAATTCTACTATATAAGTAGAATACTCAGGATTTTTACAATAAGATACATTCGTCTTAATAAGCTCTCTTTCTCTATTTTTATCCTCTATAGGCAGTAAATGCTTTTTTTTATATTCATTTATCTCAAAAATTACATAAAGTCTTTTTTCAAAAAGCTTTACTAACTCTTTATCTATTTCATCTATTCTTTTCCTCATTTCTTGTAAATCTTTCATATTTTCACCCCATACATTTACAAATTTAATTTCCCATAGTTTTTGTAAATTCTCACCCATAATATTATACTTTTTTACTTCATCATATCAAAATATTAATATAAAACAACTAATTTGCCTTTAAAGAATTGAACTTTTACTAATTTTTGTATAGTATTATACTTAGTAAACAATATAAATTAAAAGGAGGCCGTAGAGTTGAATATTGTTATTGTAGGAGCTGGTAAGGGTGGAAGTAATCTAATTAACTGTTTTAACAATATTGACAGTATTAATATTCTTCTAGTAGTGGATAAAAATTTATCTGCTCCCGGAATTTCTTTAGCTAAAAAATTAAATATACCTTTTTCTCAATCTATAGAAGATATAAATAATCTATCTGTAGATTTAATAATAGAAGCTACTGGAAATAAAAATGTTTCCGAATTTCTCAATCAAAATTATGGTTCAAACTGTACTATACTTGATTCTAAAGCTGCACTTTTAATCATGACTCTTGTAGAAAGAAATATTGAAACACTCAATAAAATGAATAAACAAATTACAATAATAAACGATACTGCTTCTATCGTTGAAAAACAAATGAAAGAAATTTCTTCATCTATAAATAGCGTTAACACTGTAAGCAATGAATTATTAAATTCAACTAACACATCTAATAAATATATAAAAGAAAGTGATAAGATCATTCAATCAGTGAATAAAATTGCTCAGCAAACAAAAATCCTTGGCATAAATGCTTCTATTGAAGCAGCTAGAGCTGGCGAACAAGGAAAAGGTTTTTCTATTGTTGCAAAAGAAGTTCAAAATCTAGCTCTATATAGCGAAAACTTTGCTAAAGAAATTAGCAACATACTTTTACAACTTTCTGAAGAAATCAAAAAAATAGATACTGAAGTATCAAAATTAAATAATTTCTCTCATATACAAATTAATGCCTCAAGCAAAATATCCGCAGCTGTAGAAGAACTTGTAAAAGTCTGTAAATGATAATTTTTCCATTGTAACTTTTCTTTTAATTTGATAAGATTAAGTCTTGAGGATTATTATTTTAAATCTGGAAAAAATAAAAATGTATTTTTATATAATTAGCTCAATAAAAGGAGGCCGTTATGGAACTTAATAAAGCAAGTAAAAAATTAAAACTATATGGCTTTAATAACTTAACAAAAACTCTTAGTTTTAACATATATGATATATGTTATGCTAAAACTCCTGAAACTCAAAGGGAATATATCGAATATATCGATGAACAATATAATGCCGATAGACTTACTAAAATACTTACTAATGTGGCAAATATGATTGGAGCTAATATACTAAATATAGCTAAACAAGATTACGACCCTCAAGGTGCAAGTGTCACTATATTAGTTTCAGAAGAAGAAGTTCCTTTATATGAAAAAAATGAAAATGAAACAACAGAAGTAGAAACTCCTCTCCCTAAAAATGTTGTTGCTCATTTAGATAAAAGTCATATTACAGTACACACATATCCAGAAAGCCATCCTGATGATGGAATAAGTACTTTTAGAGCAGATATAGATGTATCTACTTGTGGTAGGATTTCTCCACTTAAAGCACTTAACTATCTAATTGAAAGTTTTGATTCTGATATTATAACAATAGATTATAGAGTAAGAGGCTTTACAAGAAATATTCAAGGAAGAAAACATTTTATCGACCACAAAATAAACTCTATACAAAATTTTATATCTAAAGAGATTAAAGATATGTATCAAATGATTGATGTAAATATATATCAAGAAAATATATTTCATACAAAAATGATGTTAAAAGATTTTGATTTAGATAATTATCTATTCGGAACAGTATCGGAAAATCTAGAACCTAAAGAAAAGAAAAAAATAAAACAAAGACTTCAAAAAGAAATGATAGAAATATTTTATGGTAGAAATATTCCTAAATTATAAATTTCAAACTACCCTCAAAATTTAAAGGGTAGTTTTTATTTATTTGAATTATTTATACTGATAGACAATTATTTTTTAAATAATAATCATATACTTCTTCAAAACTTAAACCTAAACATTCTCCAAGATTTATATATCTGGCAAATAATCTTATATAAACTGATAGTGAATTTACATAATCTTGCTGTAATATTAATTTTTTTAAATCTCTAATATCATCAAATATATTTGAAAATAATTTTATAATATTATCGCTTTTTTCAACTGCTTCAATAGCATCATTATTGATTATATTAAACCCATGAGCATTTCCAATAGATAATAAAAATTTCATTGCATCAATATATCTAATTATTAATTTTTCTCTTGGAATATTTTCCTTAATTTTATAATATTTATAACATTTTGTTAAATTTGCTATTTCTGCTGTCTTTACTTGAAGAGCTAAAAATTTTAAATCAAATACATTTTCTTCTCCAACTACATTTTCATCAATATCAGATAACTTTTTTATATGATTTTCTATAACTTCCTGTATTTTAAACAATTGATTCAATTCCATAATATATCTCTCCCTATACAATATATTCTACTATTAATAGCAGGTTATAATATCTTGTATATATTTTACACTATAAAATTATATTCTGTAAAGAAGATTTAACCTCTAATATATAAATTTACTTAATCAAAATATTATATTGATAAAAATTTCTCTATATTATTTTATATTTGCTAAATTCATGTTAAAATAATTAATACCAATTGTTTTATAATAATTACCATAAAAGTAATTTTTTCTCCTTTAAATAATTGTTTTAAGGTGTGATTTTTCATGGGGTAAGAAAAAAAGTTTTTATTATTATATTTATTTTTATTTTGTTATTTTTACTAATCCTAATTTTATATATTAAAAATTCCATTTTAGAAAGTTATAAACAATTAGAATATAAAAGAGCAAGAAGTCACATGCAGAGAGTCAAAAATGAATATGATTATATCATTCAAAATCTAAATAAATTCCTTCTTGATTGGGCCATATGGGATGATACATATGAATTTATCGAAAACTGTAATAAAAAATATATAGAATCAAATTTACAAATTGAAACCTTCACTAATGCCGAAATAAATTTTTTCATTTTTTTTAACAATAAATCAGGAATTATTTACGGAAAATTCGTTGACTTATCAAAGCAAAAAGAAATTCCCCTTCCTTCCGAACTCATTGAAAAAGCCAAAAATTTAAAAAATCAATCCGGAATAATTCTACTCAATAATAAAGACGTTTTTTTAATAAGTTCCCATAATGTACTAGACAGCAAAAAACTCAAAAATTCAAATGGCTTTATAGTTATTGGATATAAACTGACAGATAAAAAAATTAATGAAATTAATAAAAAGTTGCAAATTAAAATTGAAAATTTTTTTACATCTAATTTTAATAATTCTAATGACAATTTTACAATTGTTGATAATAATATAAAAAATATAATAGGCCACATTTATACTAAAACTCTTGACAATAACTATATGATTACACAAATATCCATGAATAAGAGTATATTATCTCTTGGTAAACAAAAATCATTTGAAATATTCTTTGCTCTAATGATTATTTTATTCTTTACTTCGGGAATATTTATATTTACTTTAGATAAAATAGTTTTAACAAGAATAGAAAAATTATCTTCTAACGTAATTGGCATAACTAATTTTAATCTCTTCAATAATAGATTGGATATTAATGGAAAAGACGAAATTGAAAAACTTAAAATTTCTATAAATAAAATGTTAGATAAAATAACAGATAGTATAAATAATTATGAAATACTATATGAAGAAACTCCTTCACTTAATATACTAATTGATTCAAATAATAATATAATTAACGTCAATAACTCCTTTTTAGATATTATTAAATACGAAAAAAAATATGTTATAGGAAAAAGTGTATATGATTTTATTGCAAATAACAGCACAGCTAAATTTAAAATCATAGAAAATAATATCTCTAAAAACAAAAAAATCAAAAATATTGAAATAGACATATTAGATAAAGACCTTAATGTTCATACACTCTTAATTAATTCTACTGAAATAACCTTAAAAAACAATAAACAGAAAATAAGATTAATAACAGGTATAGACATCACAGATAGAAAGAAAGCCGAAAAAAAACTAGCTAAATTTGCATCATTAGATATGATGACTGGTGCATATAACAGAAGAGAAGGTTTAAATAAATTAAAAGAAATCATTAAAATTTCAAAAGAAAAAAATCTGATTTTTACTATATGCTTTGTAGATATTAATAATCTAAAAATCGTTAACGATACTTTTGGACATATTCAAGGAGATAATTTAGTAATAGACACCTGTAAAATTATAAAAAAATGTATTAGAAATACTGATATAATTGCTAGATTAGGCGGAGATGAATTTCTAATAATCTTTCCAGAAGTAAACATTAAAAATGCAATGAAAATATTTGAAAGAATAGAAAAAGAAATTGATTTATTCAATAATACCAATTATAGACCATATAAAATTAGTATTAGTAAAGGTTTTGCACAATTTGATAGGTCAATGAATGCAAAAAAACTTATAGAACTTGCAGATAAGAGAATGTATACTAACAAAAAAATTAAAAAACTCTATGATGAAGTCAGGCAAATATAAAACCTGACTTTTTTTACTTAATATTCTTCAATATTTAATTTCTAAAATTTCACACTTTCACCTCTAAATTTTTACTTATCATATACATTAAACTTTTTTATTTAATTGTAATAATTATTTATTAACATAAACTCTTCATTGTAAATATTATAATATAAGTACTTTTTTTATATTTGTTAAATACATTGAAAGGAGTCCTATCAATGTGGATTGTAGATTCTTTAAACATTTTAGATGAAATAAGAATTACTAAAGGATTTAATGAATTAAAAAATTATTTTTATAGACTAATACAATCTAATCCTCAAAATGGTATAAATTTATTAAACTCACATAATTTACGCTTTTCAAGTCTATTTATACTTCAACCTGAAATTCAAAAACTAAATCTTTATGAAAAACTCAATACTCGAAACAAAATAGCTCTAGATATTACTAAAGAAATACTCACAAGAGAAAAGAAATTTTTAATTATTAAATATACATCATCTGAATATTCTCAAATAGCATATTCAATATTAAAATGGATGTTTGAAACCGGATTTACAGATGATGGCTTTAATAATCAATTTGATGAAGTATTAGATATAATAGCTCTGCTTCTTATAAAAATATATAAAGAAACCTCTATTTTACCAATAATTGCAGATATGATATTTAAAAGAAATAAAGAAAATTTATATATACACGATTTAGTATGGGCATTCTTAGAATCACGCAATCCAAATAGTTTAATTTTAATTGCCAATCGTCTTTTATCAAAAGAAACTTCTGATAATCAATTGGCTTTAAATCTTTTAAGTTTTATACCAACATTGAAAAAAAGTGAAAATAAAGAAAAACAATATATTTCAGTTGTTGAATGGCTCGAAGATAATTATCCTTTTTTATATTTTAAAGGTGAAAACTTGCAGCAAAAAAATAAACCTGTACCATATATTGTCATTTTAGAAGGCAAATATTTATGTAAAAATGTATCCGTTAATACTGGTAAAATTATAAATTCTTTAACAGTAAAAGAACAAAAACTCCTAGATGATTTCAATAAGTTAGATAAAAATACCAAAATATTACTTTCAGATTTTTCATATTCTACTTATAAAAAAAATAATTACTTGTGGAAAAAATGGATTAACCGCCCTATTAATGAACAGATAAGAATTGTACAATCAAGAATGGGAGGAATACAATGATTCAAATCAAAAGTAGTATAATTAATAATGATAATCTTAAAAAACAATATAATCCAAATAGCATTGAAAGAAAAATTATCGATATATTAATTTCCAGCAAAATAATATATAAATATACATCTTTAAAACAGTTAAATTTTGAAATAGACTTGAGAAAAAATATCATAAATTCTGCTAAAAAACTTTATAACAGCAGATTTTCATTTGAAACTTTTCGCAAATCTAAATGCAATAATAAATATTGGAAACGTACTCATGAAGGAGGTTTTTTATTAAAAGATGACGCAACTCCTTCTGATGCCATTAATGACATTTTTATCAACGGTTCTAAATATGCTACAGAATGTGCTACAGCAATAGTTATAATTTTTTATAAGGCAGTTCTCAATATATATCCTAAAAAACTTTACAATAAAATGTTTAAAAATATACATCTTATGAACTGGCACTACATTGATAAAGACCTTGGAGTTAAATACTACGAAGATGAAGTAGATTACTTACCCGGTGATTGCAGGTACTTTAAAAATCCGGATGTTGACCCAATGACTCCAGAATGGCAAGGTGAAAACGTCATAGACCTCGGCGATGGAACTTATTACGGACATGGTATAGGAATTGAAACTGCTGATGAAATAATCAATATCTTAAATAGTCAAAGAGAAGAAAACGCAACACAATCAGCATACCTACTAGATTCTGCTACACGTCCAAATTTTAAGTATTTAGCTGAAAAATACTATAATTTTATTTCAAAACATGAAATACCACATCATAGAACATTTTGGAGACAAAAACAAAATCTAACAGGATTATACAGACCTATATATGTCTCATATTAAAAACTCGCTAAAATAGCGAGTTTTTAAATTAATGTAGTATTATTTTTTTATTACCCACATTTAGAAAAACCACAACTCCTGCAAATCATACATCCGCCTTCATGTTCTACTAAACTTCCACATTCAGGACAAATACTGTTATTTTTTTCTTTCAATGAATTATCCATCCCAATAGATATTTCCTCATGACAAAGTGTATTGTTCATTCCTGAAAGAGTAAAAGAATTATTTGATTTTTCATTTTCTATTTCTAAAGCTATATCATCAATATTTTTTTCAGGGGTTTTTATATTCATATTTAAAAGTTTCTCTAATGTTCTTCCTATAGCATCTGGGCAAGACAGTACATTTATTTCAGTATCGCCTTTTCCCCTTTGCCTTAGTGTAGAATGGCATCTAATTCCCTTTAATTGTTCTATTATAGACTCCACACTTATGCCAGAACGAAGGGCTATTGATATAAGTCTGCTTGTAGCCTCACTTTGACTTGGACATCCTCCTGCTCTACCTAAATTTGTAAACACTTCACAAATTCCTTTATCATCATAATTGGCAGTTATATATAAATTTCCACATCCTATTTTAACTTTATCTGTTATACCCATTGTCGTCTTAGGTCTTGGTCTAGGTACTATTGGCCTATTACTTCTATTTTCTATTTCCTCTTTACTTTTTTCTTCTATTTTTCCTATATTTAAAACTTGTCCTTCTCTACTTCCATCTCTGTATATAGTTACTCCTTTACATCCCAATTTATATGCTAGCATATAAACCTGTGCAACTTCCTCTTTAGTTGCATCATGTGAAAAGTTAACTGTTTTAGAAACTGCATTGTCTACATGTTCTTGAAATGCTGCCTGCATTTTTATATGCCATTCAGGTGAAATATCATGAGCTGTTACAAAAATTTGCCTTATATATTCAGGAATTTCTTCTATATCCTTTAAACTGCCCTTTTGTGCAACTTTCTCCATAAGTTCTTCTGAATATATTCCTTCTTTTTTAAGATAATCTTTAAACAGTGGATTTACTTCCATAAGTTTGTCATTATCCATCACATTTCTAAAATAGCACAGTGCAAATAGCGGTTCTATTCCACTTGAAGTTCCTGCAATAATACTAATAGAACCAGTTGGAGCTATAGTAGTAGTCGTACCATTTCTTAAACTTATTCCCTTATCTTTATATATGCTCTGGTCAAAATTAGGAAATACGCCTCTTTCTCTTGCTAACTCCATTGATTTCTTCTTAGAACGCTCATTTATAAATTGCATAACTTCACCTGCAATTTCAACTGCTTTATCAGAATTATAAGGAATCCCAAGCATAATAAGCATATCTGCAAAGCCCATAACACCTAAGCCAATTTTCCTATTAGCCTTAGTCATTTCCTCTATTTCCTTTAAAGGATATTTATTCATATCTATTACATTATCTAAAAAATTTACTGCTATATCTACTACTTCTCCTAATCTCTCATAATTTATCACAGGTTTTCCATTTTCAAATTTAACCATTTTTGAAAGGTTTATTGAACCTAAATTACAAGATTCGTAAGGAAGAAGAGGCTGCTCCCCACAATTGTGAACAACTATTCCATTAGCTATTAATGAATTTGTAATTTTTTCAGATATATCATAGACTTCTACTTTTTCACCTTCTTCTATTGATACTACTTTACTTATAAACTTCGTACTTTTTCTTGATTCTCTATTTATTTGATTTAATTTATGATTCTTTGTTTTATGTATTAAGCTTTGAATTAATTCTTTAAATCTATAAATATCATTTCCATTTATTATTAATTCATAGTATGGTCTATTATCATAAATCTTCTCTTCTCCATTCTTATTTATATAACTAAACTTTGAAGACTCCTTTTTCGTTCTATTATAAATGTTAGAAAATATACCTGAATTTAATAATAATAGCTGCACATCTTGTAATAATTTAAAAGAACTAGATGTTAACCTAACATCTATATGACTTTCATCAATATAATTAATAATTCCATCTGAACTAAATAAACCATTTAAATAAGCTGCAACAGTTTTAATAGATGCAGTAAATATTGATAAAGGTACTCTTTTTTCATATGCTCGCCTAGCTTGAATTCCCAATGACCTAATTAAACTAACAAAATTCTTTCTTTTAAAAAGTAATTGCCATGTTCCATTTTCCCTTTTACTTACTATGCCATTACCCGCTCCATTTTTTAAAGCAATTTGCTGCATTTTTTCCATTATATATTTTTCATCTTGAGCAAAAACCATTCCTATTACTTTTTCATCTGATGTAAGCCATCCATTACCTGTAAGCCAACCTAAAAATAATCCTAAATCTTCTCCAATATCATCTTTTTCAGCCCAAAATCCAATGCCAGATTGCACAAATATTTCATCACCATTAAGTAAATATTGTGCTTCTACCCATCCTCTTGTAGTAAAAATCTTATGCTCTGGAGTAACCATCAATTCTTGACCATTACCAAGTTTAATTTTTAATGTCTTTTTAACACCTGTTTTAAATACTTTAGCTTTTCTTAAGGTTACTCCATTTTGATAATATTCTCGTCCATTAATTGATATTTTTTCTTTAATTATTCTATTATCTGTAACTATTTCTATTTCGCTATCTTTATATTTCTCATATAAATCTTTTATCTTTTCAAGTCCATATTTCGTTGAAATCAATGTATTAGGATGAAAACATGGATTAGTACTTTCTATTTCACCTAATTTTGGAACTATATTATCTTTATTTATTCTATCTAGAAATATTATTCCCGGTTCTCCATTTTTCCACGCCATAGATACTATAATATCAAAAACTTCTTTAGCTTTTAATTTGCCAACCACTTTCTTACTTTTAGGCTCAATTAATTCATACTCTCTATCTTCTTCTACTGCCTTCATAAACTCTTCTGTTATACCCACACTTATATTAAAGTTATTTAATTCATTATTATCTTCTTTACACCTTATAAACTCTAAAATGTCAGGATGGTCAATACGTAAAATTCCCATATTTGCTCCTCTTCTTCTTCCACCCTGTTTAACAGCTTCTGTAGCCGCATTAAAAACTTTCATAAAACTAACTGGTCCAGAAGCAACTCCTCCAGTTGAAGCCACTGTAGCCCCCTTTGCCCTCAATCTTGAAAAACTAAAACCTGTTCCTCCACCACTTTTGTGTATCAACGCAGCATTCTTAACTGCTTCAAATATACCTTCCATTGAATCTTCGACTGGCAAAACAAAACAAGCAGATAACTGACCTAAATCTTTTCCAGCATTCATTAAAGTCGGGGAATTAGGTAAAAATTCAAGATTAGTCATTATTTCATAAAACTTTTCTTCAATTTCTTTTATATCTTTATTAGAGTTATATTTCTTTTCTGCTAAAGCTATGTAATGTGCAACTCTTCTAAACATCTCCTCTGGAGTTTCTATAATATTTCCATCTAAATCCTTAGACAAATATCTTCTTTCTAGTACTTTTAAAGCATTTTCTAAAAGCTGCATAACACACCATCCTTATCAATATTTAGTATATTTATAACCGAACTGTACTATATATTGTATCATCCTCCATAAATTAAGTCAAAAAAAAGATAGAGCTGGGTACACTATCTTTTTTAAACAATTATATTTAGTATATCTTCAATGGTTTCATTTATATATTCACCTTTTCTATATTTTCGTTTTGCTACTATTATATCGACTTGATTACCCTTTGATACTATCTTTCTTATCGCCTGTGGTATTTCTATAAATTTGCCTAAAATATTAAAATTGTCATCCATAAAAAGAAATGTAGGTATTTTAACTTTTCCATTTACTTTATAATCTTCTAGATATTTTTCATTTCCCTTTCTTGGTACTATTTTTACTTCAATATTAGAATTTATATCACATAATTTTTTAAGAGCTGGTACATTTATAATACAATCTGGACACCATATCTCTGCAAACACAAGAATATTTATCTTTCTATTTATTTCTTTTATTCTCTTTAACAGGTCATCATCCACTTCAATACTATTATATATTTCTAATGCTTTTTCTTTATAAGATTCATCATCGGTCGATATGAAGGTTTCAAAATCCATACCGCTTGTATATAAACTCTCAATACTCATTTTCATCCCCCTTTAGACTATTTTAATATAATTATATAAAATTTTAACATGCAAATACAAACTATAACAAAAAAGCCTCTGAAGAATTTATAAATTCTTCAGAGGCTTTTCTATTAACCGGCAACGACCTACTCTCCCAGGCGGTCTCCCACCAAGTACCATCGGCGCTGAAGGGCTTAACTTCTGTGTTCGGTATGGGAACAGGTGTATCCCCTTCGCTATAGTCACCGGACCTATAAAACAATTAATAATTAATAGTGAATAATTAATAAGTAAAAAACCAACAAATACTAAATTATCAAATGATTTTAAGTTCTTTTAACACCTATTCATTATTCATTATTAACTATTAATTGCTTTTTTGTTTGTTCTCTCAAAACTGGATAATAGAGTGGTTGGTTATTGGTCAAGCCCTCGACCTATTAGTACCTATCAGCT
>NZ_FRAJ01000021.1 GCF_900142285.1 Caminicella sporogenes DSM 14501
GAAGAATTTGTATTTCAAGTTCTTTTTCACCTAAAAGTTTCTTTAGTTGTTCATTTTCTTTTTCTAGTATCTGAGACTCAACATCTTTATTAGTAGTTTTGGAAGTTTGTTTAGAAACTGTTGTTTTTCCATATTTTTTATAGTTATTTATCCATCTTGATAAGGTAACCGGATGAATATCATGACGTCTTGCTACTATACCTTGTTCACCAGTTTCTAAGGCTTCTTTAACTACTTTAACTCTAAATTCTTCAGTGAGTTGTTTTTTTGGCACTTAAATCCACCCCCTAAATTTATTATATTTCTATGGTTAATTTTGTCCAAATCTATTAGGGGGCTAAAAAGTTCTTAACTCTTAATTCTTAACTTTCAACTCTTAACTCTCTTCGATTATATCATAAACAAAAATATTCTTCTTTCATTTAGCTACTTTATTTCTGCTTGTTTTAATGTTTCTTTTATTTCTTTAATCTCCTTTTTTAATACTGCAATATCTCCTTTTGTAGCCGGACTATTTAATTCTTCATACAGATAATTAATGTCAAGTACAGGATTATATTGAGATTTAAAAGATATATCATTTAAAATTGCTTTACCATTATTATAATGTTCTCTAGCTGTTTTTAATTTACTTATACATGTTATCTCTTTTTCGTTATAAAGTTTTATAATCGTATTTCCTTTTTTGCTGTAAATATTTTCAATCGAAAAAATATTTATATATCCATAAGAACCATCTTTAAGAAATATCGGTTTTCTCATCTTAAATGGAATTAATATTAAATCTTGACTCAAAGGCAGAGGTATTATATTCTTTCTATTTATTATTTTACTATATTTTTGCCTTACAGATTTAATATCTACTCCATAATATTTACAAATTAATTTTAAAACAGTTTTCAACGTCTTATATGCTGTATAAGTTTCTCCACTCTTATCGATTATTTCAGTAATATTCCCAAATTCATCTTTGTAAATTGGAAGTAAACAGCTTACACCTTTTTTTGAAATTTCTTCTATAAATTTCACAATAACACCCCATTAGTTTTGAAATTTTTATCACCTTTCCCCTGCTATATACAAATATGCACCTAATCCTAAAATGTCCAATATCGACATAAGTTTTCTCAAAACTGCTTTTTTACAAAAAATATTTAGAGTAGCAAAAGCTTAGCTTTCACTACTCTAATATAAAACTTATTTTACATTTCCTATTGCCTTTGCTAACTCATTAATACTAATCGTCAAATTCTCAAGTTTGTTTTCTATTCTTACTAAAAGATATATAGAAACAGCTATAGGAAATCCCAGATTAGCAATTTGAGCATAAAGCGTTTCCATCCCCCTATCTCCTTTTTATTTTATTCTTCAACAATTATATTTGTAACATCTGTCTCTATTATTCTAGCAGAGTTTATTGCCACCAAATCTCCTCCAGTAGTATTGAAAATATTTTTATCTATAATCATCTGCATAACAGTTTTTATTTCATGTTCTGTTATATCAGATTTTGGACTGTCAACTACTATTTTACTTTTTTTATCGGACTGATTTAAAAAAATCATTTCAAGTTTACTAGTCATGACAGCTACCCCCTCCTATAATTCAAAGTCATAATTTTAATTTAAAAATCTATTCACCTGTTATTTCTTTTTCTTCTACTCTTATAAGTTTTGCCAAAGGATATTTTTGAAGATTTGATATTGCACTTACTACTGCAAATATATCATCATCTGCTACACTATTTTTTATCCTAGAATAAGTTTTTGTTCTGAAAATATCATTACCATCTTCATCAACACCAACTTTATACTTTAATTTAATTTTAGAATCCATTTTATTTATCTGTACTGCCATCTTCTCACCTCCTATGTGTGAGAACTAGTTCTCTTAGTACCATGGTCTAATTATATTTTAAAGTAATACTATTAAAAAATAAAAAGCCAACTAATGCATAGTTGACCTTACAATATATATAAACTTAAATGATTTTTTCTATTTTAAAATAGCACTTTAATAAAACTACTTCACCAAATACTTATATTTAATACAATATTCCCTAAAATAGTTATAGATTAGCTCTTAGCTCTCGGTTCTCAGCTGTCAGCTCTCAGCATCTTTAAAGTTAGTCTTTGAATTTTTTTAAGTCCTTTAAAATTTCTTTAAAAAAGTATAAGCTATTAACTGGGAAATAGTTAGTAGTAAAATATTTTTTTCACTAACTACTTGCTACTAGCTAAGTTATCATCAAAGTTACAGGTAATAAGAAAAAATTCTTTAGAGTTTTTTAATCCTTAATTTTTAATTCTTAATTTTTAATTTTTAATTCTAACTAATAAAAAAAGAGCCTTTCGAATAAAAATTCTAAAAGGCTCATCTTGTGTAAATTATTCTTCAAAAGCTTCTTTTTTAAGTATTTCTGCTTTATCAGTTCTTTCCCATGGAAGGTCTAAATCTATTCTTCCAAAATGTCCGTAAGCAGCTACATTTCTATAAATAGGTCTTCTTAAATCTAAATCTCTTATGATTGCAGCTGGTCTTAAATCAAAATGCTTTTTAACAAGCTCTACTATCTTTTCTTCTGGAACCTTTGCTGTTCCGAAAGTTTCTACAAGTATTGAAACAGGTTTTGCTACACCTATAGCATAAGCAAGTTCTATTTCACACTTATCTGCAAGTCCTGCAGCAACTATATTTTTAGCTACATATCTTGCAGCATAAGCAGCTGAACGGTCAACTTTTGTTGGGTCTTTACCTGAAAATGCTCCTCCACCATGTCTTGCATATCCACCATATGTGTCAACTATTATCTTTCTTCCAGTTAAACCAGCATCACCTTGCGGTCCACCTATAACAAATCTACCAGTTGGATTAATAAAATACTTAGTTTCTTTATCTAATAGATTACTTGGAATAATCTTGTGTATTACATGTTCTATTATATCTCTTTCAATTTGTTCATGGCTAACTTCTGGACTATGTTGAGTAGAAACAACTACTGTATCTATTCTAACAGGCTTATCTCCATCATATTCTACAGTAACTTGAGTTTTACCGTCTGGACGAAGATAACTAAGTGTTCCGTTTTTTCTCACTTCTGAAAGTCTCTTAGCTAGTTTATGAGCTAATGAAATTGGTAGAGGCATTAATTCTGGAGTCTCATTACAAGCATATCCAAACATTAAACCTTGGTCACCAGCACCTATAGCTTCTAATTTATCTTCTATTTCACCTTTCTTATGCTCAAGTGCCTCATCAACTCCCATAGCAATATCTGGAGACTGTTCATCAATAGCAGTTAAAACTGCACAAGTATCGCAGTCAAATCCATATTTTGCTCTAGTATATCCTATTTCTTCAATAGTTCGTCTAACTATTTTAGGAATATCTACATAGCATTTTGTAGAAATTTCTCCAGCTACTAATACTAACCCCGTTGTTACTGTTGTCTCACACGCTACACGAGCTTCTGGGTCTTCTTTTAAGATAGCATCTAGTATAGCATCTGATACTTGGTCGCAAATTTTATCTGGATGCCCCTCTGTAACTGATTCTGAAGTAAAAAATCTTTTCAATTTCTTTTCCTCCTTTGTATCTTTTAATAATTTTTACATGAATTTAAATTAGTTTACACAGTTAAATAATTTAAAAACTTCTATTTTTAATATTATACCCAATATTTTCTCCTATTAATTTTTATCACTGCATAAACTATCAATCATATAATAAAAACCTCTTCCGATTGAAGAGGTTCATGTTTTACAATATCCTCATCTTTCAGAATGATATTCTGTAGGAATTAGCACCGTGTACATAGTACCGGTTGCCGGACTTCATAGGGCCTAGTCCCTCCGTCTCTCTTGATAAGGCTTTATAATATTAAATTTTACTTAAACGATAGTACCACATCTTTTTTCTTTCGTCAATATCTTATTTATAAAAAATTGCAAATCTTAATATTAGTTCTCAGTTCCCAGCTCTCAGCAAGATTACAGGTAACAGGAAAAAGATTCTCTAAGGTCTTTTAACTTTTAACTCTTAACCGTATCACATGTTTACTGCGGCAATATGACTTAAAAAAGTTATTATAAATGCAGCTATAGTATTTCCAACAAATATTGCAAAAAATGCATGTTTTATCCTCATATTTAAAAATGCTGCTGCCATAGCTCCAGTCCATACACCTGTTGAAGGCAGTGGAACTGCAACAAAAAGCATAAGTCCTAAAGCCTCATACTTTTTCACATTTTTTGCTCTCTTGATAGTCCTATTTATTAACCAGTCTTCAAATTTTCTTATTAATTTATGCCTTCTCATCTTAGAAAAAAAAGGTCTCAAAAAAAATAATATAAACGGAACGGGAATCATACTTCCAGTTAAACATACTAAAGCTGCATGAATTGGTATCATTCCCATAGAAACAGCATATGGTATAGCTCCCCTAAGTTCAATTACCGGCAGCATAGACAAAAAAAATACTTTTATTTCTCTTGAAAAAGCTTCTAAAATGTCCATATTATCACCAAGTCTAAAAGAATTTATAATATAACCACTACTTTAAGTATAGATTTCTAAATTAATAGTGTCAATGTTATTAAAAATATAGTTTTTCTGTAACCTAATTGTAATAGATATTTAATTATCTATACTATATGTAATAAATTATAATGAATGTAGGAGGGATAAATATTGAGAAAAATTTTAGGTTGTATAAGAAAAGCAGTAGAAGATTTTAATATGATACAAAATGGAGATACAATAGGTGTCGGTGTTTCAGGTGGAAAAGACAGTATAGTATTATTATATGCTTTAAAACTTTTTCAAAACTTTTCTCCTGTTAAATATAAATTAAAAGCTATAAGCCTTACACTTGGCTTTGATAATTTCGATTTAACTCCCATTAAAGAATTTTGTGAAAAAATAGAAGTTGAACATATAATTCGACCAACCGAAATTGGAAAAATAGTTTTTGAAGAAAGAAAAGAAAAAAATCCTTGTTCACTGTGTGCTAGATTCAAAAGAGCTATACTTCATGAAACTTGTCAGCTAAACTCCATAGATAAACTTGCTTTAGGTCATCATAAAGACGATGCAATAGAAACACTACTTCTCAGCATGTTTTATGAAGGAAGAATAAGCACATTTAGTCCTGTTACTTACCTTAGTCGCAGAGACCTTACTATGATAAGACCTATGATTTATGTAGAAGAAAGGGAAATAAAAGGAGCTGTTAAAAGACATAATCTCCCTACGGTAAAAAGTCCCTGTCCAGCAGATGGTAATACTAAAAGAGAATACATGAAAAATTTACTAAAAAAAATCTACAAAGACATTCCTAGAGCAAATGACAGTCTTTTAACTGCACTAATGAACATAAAACAACTGAATATATGGGATAAAAATAAATATAAAAAACAACTATCTGAAAGGACTGATGCCCATGAATAACTTTAAAAAATGTTTTTCAAAAATACTAAGTTTTATACTCATTTTCAATATGTTTTTAAATTTTTCACATGCTGAATTTATAAACATATACGAAGAAAAAAATACACAAAACATCTCTAAAGGTGTTACTTATGAAAAGATTTTAAAATTTACTGATAAGGGCTGGCTAAACTTAAATGTCTTGAGAATTGACCTCAATGACAAATATACTTCACTCGACATTTTGACTAGCGAAAAAGGTATATCAAGTAAAGATTCTCTGACAAAATTAGCTGCTTCCAATAAAAATAGTGAAAAAATAATAGGAGCTATAAATGCAGACTTCTTTGATACTAATAAAACTGCTACAATGGGTCCTGTCGTAAAAGATAGTAATCTTATAACTTCATCTTTAATGGACCCAAGCTTTGCAACTTTTAATATAGATAAAGAAAATAATCCATTTATAGACTATTGGTCTTTAAGCAATATTACTCTCAAAAATGAAACAAATAATTATATTTTAAATATAGATTTTAAAAACAAACCTTACATAGAAAACAGAGTAGTTTTATTAGATAAAAACTGGGGACAAACCTCTTTTGGAAATTCTAAACACCCAAATATTGTGGAAATGATTGTAGAAAATGATGAAGTATCAGAAATAAGAGATAATTTAGACCCTATTACTCTGCCAAATGATGGATTTGTCATCGTTGCTACTGATAGTGCTAAAGAAAAAGTTTTAAACAATTTTAAAATAGGTGATAGAGTATCTTTAAATATAGAAACTAATCCTGACATAGAAAAATTAAAATTAGCAGTAGGTGGTGGTTCTGTAATATTAAAAAACGGAAGAGTATTAGATAAATTTACTCTTGATATAAAAGGTAGACATCCACGTTCAGCATTAGGTATCAATAAAGATAAAAATGAAATAATTCTTTTAACTGTCGATGGAAGAACTTCTTCTTATCCGGGAGCAACTCAAACAGAACTTGCAAATATTCTGCTTAAGCTCGGTGCTTATGATGCTATAAATCTTGACGGTGGCGGTTCTACTGAAATGATAGTTAAACCTTTAGGAGAAAAAAATCTCCAGATAGCAAACAATCTATCAGATGGATTTGAAAGAAGAATTATGAACGGTTTAGCTGTATTAAACAATGCTCCTAAGTCTTCAATTAAAGGCATAATAATAAGCTGCGAAGACAGCAATATATTTGTAGGAACTTCAAGAGAATTTAAAATCAAAGGTTATGATGAAAATTACAACCCAATAGATATAGACCCTAAAGATGTAAATTGGAGTGTAAGTGGCATAGATGGCGAATTTATTGAAAACAGATTTATTCCAAAATCTACAGGAAAAGGTATAATTAAGGCAAGTTTTAAAGGAAAAAACGCTACTTTTAAAATTAATGCAATTGATAATCCTATAAAACTCCAAATATCTCCTTCTAAAATCTTTATTGATACTAATAGTCAAACTACTTTAAGTGCAGTGGCTGTAAATGATGAAGGATATAAAGCAAAAATCGATTTAAAAGACCTCATATTGAGTATTCCTGATGGTATTGGAGAAATACAAGACAATACATTTATATCATCAGACAAACCTAGCAGTGGAATTATTAAAGTTTCACTTAAAGATTTGGATGCATATATACAAATTGCAGTGGGATATAAAAAAGTTATTTTAGATGATTTTGAAACAAAAAAAGGAGAATTTTTATCGTATCCTAGTGAAGTTACAGGAAACTTTGAAATATCTTCTGATGAAAAGAAAAATGGAAACTTTTCTGGAAAATTAACTTATGACTTTTCTAAAGTTTCAAGCTCTAAAGCTGCATATATAGTTTTTAATGACTTTTATATAGATAAAAAGCCAGAAAAACTCGGTTTATGGGTATATGGAACTTATGGAAATGCACACTGGTTAAGAGGAAAATTAACAGACAGCAATGGAAATTCATTTACCATAGATTTTTCTAAAAATGTCGATTGGAATGATTGGAAATTTGTAGAAGCTGCTGTACCTAAAAATGCAGTTGCTCCGCTAAAACTTGAAAGAATTTATTTAGTCGAACCAGATTCTTGTCTATTAGATAGTGGATATATTTATATAGATGATTTAACTGCATTTTATAAATCGACTTTTGACAAAAAAGTTCCTAAATCTGAAACTATCTTCTTAGATAAGCGAAATATTCATTCTGAGCTCAAAAATGAAAATTCATTTAGATTTTTAGCACATGGAAACATAACAGAAATAGATACTCCATTAGATGAGCTAATTATAAATGATATTGCTAATATATCTAATGAAATGGATATAAATGTATTTGCTGGTTACGTTGATAAAAAACTTAGAGATAAAATAACAAAACAATATATAATAGGCTATGAAGGTTACTCAATTAGCAAATTTAAAAATGCTTCTTTTATAAAACTTGATAACAGCAAAGGCAGCATTAGACAAACTGACTATAATCAGTGGATATGGCTTTTAGATACAGTAAAAAATATAGATTCAAAAAGCCTGTTTGTTATACTTCCTAAACCTTTAAACTTTGCCGACAAACTTGAAGAAAAATTATTTATAAATACTTTTAAGAAACTTAAAGAAGAAAAAAATATTGATGTTTGGATACTTACAAATAGTAATGATAGTCAAAGATTTAAAGTTGAAGTTAAAGATGGTATAAGATTTGTAACTCTTAAATCATATCCTATCTACAATGATATGGACATATGTAATGAAATCAAATACATGCTATTTACTGTAAATGATGGATATGTAACGTATGAAATAAAAAATATGTATGAGAAAAAATAAGCTAAAATTTAATATTTTCTTTAGTTAAGATATATATTAGAGACAGGTTGAAATCGAAAAACTGAAATTTCACCTGTCTCTCTTTCTCAATATTTGATTTAAAAGACTTATTTGCTCTTCAAATAAATTTTCATTTAATAAATTATATATTTCTTCTTCATTGTTTCTTCCATCTTTTAACATAGAAACTAATTTAGTTATATTGTAGTACCCCATATTTTCTAAAATAGTTCTTATTTCTTCTTTTTCATATATTTTAAGCGTATTTAAATCTCTGTTTCCATAGAATTTTGTAAATTTTCCTAATATATTATCATCTATTATATCCCTAGCCTTTTCTACTTGTCCGTTATGATAATTTCCAGCTCCTTGAAATAAAAAACTCATGATTTCATTTGGCAGCAGCTTATCACTATTTGGATGAAAATACAACATTGTTAAAGAAGTAATAACAGTTATAAAAATAGTAATCACTATATAAATTTTAGTTTTTATAATATCACCCCCCAAAAAGACAATTAATAAGTAATAATGAATAATTAATAAGTATTTAAGCCACTATTCATCATCACCTATTCATTATTAATTATTCATTATTCATTATTAATTGTTCGTTGTCTTTATTATTTTCGCCTAATTTGATTTTATTTATTCTTTTTAATAAAAAAACCTCATATAATATAAATAAGGGGGTGCTTCTTCTTTTGGAGAGAAAAAAAACAGATTTAACCAGAGATATAAAAGTCCACTTTCAAGATGAAAATGCAATTAAAATTCTTTCTCAGTATTTAAGAGAAAGAATTTTTGAAAATACAATTATAATATGCATAGGAACGGACAGATGTATTGGCGATGCACTAGGTCCTATAGTTGGAAATTTACTTACAAAAATGAATTTTAAGTATCCCGTATATGGTACTTTAAAATATCCTATTCATGCTGTCAATTTAAAAGATGAAATAAAAAAAATAAAGCTCAACCATAAAAATCCTCATATAATTGCCGTAGATGCATGTCTTGGAGAAAAATCATTTATAGGTAATATACAAATAAGAAAGGGTCCTATCTTTCCGGGCAAAGGTGTCGGAAAAATATTACCCTCTTTAGGTGACTTATCAGTTGTAGGAATAGTCGACAAATATTCTTATGAAGATTTTTTTCCCATACATAGTATAAGGCTTAATTTAGTCATGGAAATGGCAGAAGTAATTGTAAAAGCCTTTTTAGATGCGAGTAAAGAATGAAAAATATCTATCTGATGAGCATTACTATAAAAGGTATTGTAATTATTGAAAACATTGTAGATAAAAATATTGCTTTTGATGCCAATTTATAGTCATTTTCATATTTTGAAGCCATTATCGCTGCATTTGCAGCTACAGGCATAGCCGTTATTATAGTAGGTATTGCTACTAAATAATCATTAAAACCTAAAATTTTCAATATAACTAAAACTAATAAAGGAAGTATCAACAGTCTAATCATACATAATAAATAAACTTTTATATCGCTAATTATTTCTGAAAATTTTACATCGGCTAATATTGACCCTATAAACAGCATGGAAAGAGGAGTTGTAACTCCTCCAAGCATTCTCAAAGTACTAAATATTGGAGTAGGCAGTTTTATTGAAAATAAAAATAATGTAAATCCTATACAAACAGCTACAAATCCCGGATTAATAAATAATTTTAAATTTATTTTACTACCCTTTACAAAATGATTATTTTCTCTACGCTTCAATCTAGTCATCAAAAATATTCCAAATGTCCATACTAATATATTGAATGGAAGATTATATATGGCTGCATAGAACACGCCTAAATCCCCAAATACAGCTTTTGTTACAGGATAACCCATATATCCTACATTTGAAAATACCATAGCATATTGAAAAATATCTCTAGTTTTATTTTTTAAATTAAGTATTTTACAAAACATATAGGACAAACTAATAATAAAAGCATAAATGCAAAATGAAATAATAACTAACTTACCGCTTTTTATAAGTACATCTGGAGAAAATGAAAAATTCATTGCAGTAATTATAAATGCAGGTAATGTAACATACAGCACTAAATTACTTATATCTCTATTCATATCATTAGTAATTATTTTCAATTTTTTTATTACATATCCTACAACGATTAACAAAAACAGTACAAATACTTGTTCTAGTGCAGCCACTACAAATCCTCCTTATTTTCGATTTATAAATTCAAAAAAATTATTTAATCCACTATGAACAAATTCATAAAGCAGTGGACTATCTAATTTGAATTCTACTTCAAATTCCAGTAAATCTGAAAATTTCTTGCTTTTAAAATATCTCTTTATTTTACTTACATTTTCTTTAACAAATGTCCCAACTGCAAGCTGATTTCCAGTTGTAACAAAATATACTGCAAAAATATCTCCATTTAGATAATATACAGAATCCTTTACATGTTCATTATGTGGATTAAATTCTGTATATAAAAACCCTGCTTCATAAATATTCTGCATAGCTCCTCTTTTGTCTTTATCAAATATTTCAATAATATCTATAAAATTTTTTAAAGAATATATCAATATATACTCAGGCTTTCTAAGTTTAAATGCTGCTTCCACAGGAGATATTCTCATTCTATTCCTTACCTGTGCAAATGCTACTTTTAATCCTTTTTCAGTTTTAACTATACCTATTTCAGAAATGATTAGCTGATACCCCTTTGCCATATCTATAACTGATTCTGCTATATAAAACTTTATTCCATCTTCTTCATGAGAAAAATCTACTACATTTTTTATTAATGTAGATGGTCTAGTTGTCGGCTGAAATTTTTCAAAGTCAAAATCCATGCTTAGAAACTTTTGAGCTGGGGTGTCAGTTCCCATACAGCGCATAATATAATAATTTACAAGCTGAACTTCATCTTTTATTTTTTCACATATTTTATTCCACAAATTTTCCTCTTCTTCTTTATTTAATTTTATATCACAGTTTAAAAGATGTTCATATTCTACGGTATTTCCCGGCAACATTTCATTGTTTTTTAAATTGATTTCATATATACTCTTTATTAAATAAATTGCCTCTCTTTCATTTATCTCTACTAGTTTTCCTCCTAGTCCGCCCATCATCTTCATTGTAATTATTTCTACATCTTCAGCACTAGCATTTAAAAGACTTTCATATCCATCTATACCATATTCTTCACAATCTAAGTGAAAAAATTGAACAAATTTTTCACCAAGTTCTGTTTCCCAATATATCCTAAGTGCTATAACTCCCATTAATCGAGTATTTGTTGCCTCAGCTTTAATAAATTTATAATTAGGTATAAATTTTTTATTTCCTCCGCCTTTGATGACTTTAAATTTTCTTTTCATATAGCATCTCCTTTAAATATCTATAATTTAAAGTTATTAGTTCTAAGTTCCATATTTTCAAATCAACCCTCTAGAGTCCTTTTAACTCTTAACTTTTAACTCTTAACTCTTAACTATTTTTTAACTCCTCTAACATTATTTTATTCTAACATAAAATAAAAGGGATATGTATATAAAAAATAAACATATCCCTTTTTTGTATTATTTATAATAGCTATGATATATATTTACTTTCCAAATGCCTGTAGCATACTCATAAATAGTTCTATCACTTGAAAATACACCAGAACAGCCTATATTTATTATGGATTTTTCTTGCCATACTGATTGATTTCTATACAATTTATCTATTTTTTCTTGAGCTTTTACATAATCATCAAAATCTTTTAATACGAAAAATTCATCATTGTGCTTTAGAAGTGAATCTACGATTATAGAAAATTCTCCTTCTTTTTTGCATAAAGATTTACCTTGCATCTGGTCTAGTATAGTTTTTATTCTAATATCATTATTGTATATATCCATAGAATTATATGTTCCATTTCTGTAAAGCTTAAGTATTTCTTTTTCCTTTAAACCAAATATTACTATATTTTCATCGCCAACAGCATTCCTAATATCTATATTTGCTCCATCAAGAGTTGCTATAGTAATTGCTCCATTCATCATAAATTTCATATTTCCAGTTCCTGAAGCTTCTTTAGTTGTAGTAGATACCTGCTCACTTACATTTGCACACGTTATAAGTTTTTCTGCTAATGAAACTCCATAGTTTTCTAAAAATACAACTTTCAACTTATCATTGACATCTTTATCATTATTTACTTTTTTAGCCAAAGTATTTATCAGTTTTATAATCTGTTTAGCAGTATAATATGCAGGTGCAGCTTTTCCAGCAAAAATAAATGTTCTCGGATAAATATCCAAATTTTTATCTTCTTTTAATCTATTATATAAATACATTATATATAAAACTATTAACAACTGTCTCTTATATTCATGAATTCTCTTTGCATGTATGTCAAAGATTGTATTAGGGTCTACATCTATACCTTGTTTTTCCTTAATCATTTTTGCCAATTTTATTTTGTGATTTTGTTTGATAGTGTAAATTTTTTCTTGATAAGATGGGTCATCTTTGTATTTTAATAATCCCCTCATCTTAGTTGGTACTCTAATCCAGCCATCTCCAATTGCTTCAGTTATCAATTTTGTAAGTTCAGGATTTGCTTTGATGAGCCACCTTCTATGACTTATCCCATTTGTCTTATTATTAAATTTATATGGATAGTATTCATAAAAATCCTTAAGTTCCTGTTTTTTAAGTATTTCTGTATGAAGTTTTGCCACTCCGTTTACACTATGACTTCCAACTATAGCCAAATGAGCCATTTTCACCTGATTGTCTGCTATTATTGCCATTTCTGCAATCTTTTCAAAATTTCCATAATATCTAGTATTCCAGAGTTCTCTACAAAATCTTTCATTTATCTCATGTACTATCATATATATACGTGGAAGAAGTTTTTTAAATATATCTACATTCCACTTTTCAAGTGCTTCTGACATTATAGTATGATTTGTATATGCTATAGTATTTGTAGTAATTCTCCATGCTTCATCCCATCCAAGTCCTTCTTCATCCATTAATATCCTCATGAGTTCTGGTATTGCAAGTGCAGGATGCGTATCATTTATATGAATTGCTACGTAATCATCAAAGTCTTCTATAGGTTTTCCCCTCTTTTTAAAAGTTCTGATTATACTCTGTATACCAGCAGAAACTAAAAAATATTCCTGTTTAAGTCTTAAAGTTTTACCTGCTTCATATGCATCATTTGGGTATAACACATGTGAAATAGCTTCTACTGAATTTTTATACTCAAATGCTTTTAAATAATTCCCCTTACTAAAACATGTGTAGTTAAAATCTCTTTTAACAGTTTCTGCACTCCAAAGGCGAAGTGTATTTATTTGTTTATTTTTATATCCTACAATAGGAGTATCATACGGAACAGCTAAAACGGATTCATAATTTTCATGTATAAACTTCAGCCTTCCATTTTCTTCAACAACCCTGACATCTCCTCCAAATTTAACTTCTACTGCTTTATTTTCTTTCCTTATTTCCCAAACATTTTCATATTGAAGCCATTTATCTGGAAATTCTACTTGATACCCATCTATTATTTTTTGTTCAAACAACCCATAGTTATATCTTATACCACAGCCATGTCCCGGAACACCTATTGATGCCATAGAATCCAAAAAACAAGCTGCAAGTCTTCCAAGTCCTCCATTTCCCAATCCCTGATCTTTTTCTACTTCTTCAATTTTCTCTAAATCTATACCAAAATCTTTAAGTCCTTCTTCACAAATATCTTTTATTCCAAGATTTATAAGGTTGCTCACAAGCAGTTTTCCCATCAAAAACTCCATTGAAAAATAGTATACTTGCTTTTCACCTTTTTTAATATATCTTTTATTTGTATTAACCCAATCTTCAGCTATATAATCTCTTACTAAGCTCCCAAGAGCATAGTATATGTCAAGGTCTGTTGCTTCATCTATAGTTGTCCCTCTTTCTGTCTTTAGTTTTTTAATAAAATCATTTTTAAATATATTTTTAGTTATCATCATATTTTATCTCCCCCTAAAGTATTGAACCTTTTTTTATCATCAAAGGATTTTTCCTATCTCCACTAAGTAAATTATTTTTCGTAATATGAACATATTTATCTATTATAGCATTTCTAATATATGCTCCCTGTTCAATTACGCATTTTTGCATGATAATACTGTTCTTTACTACCGCACCTTTTTCAATGTGTACTCCCCTACCTATAATACAATTTTCTACAGTTCCCTTTATTATAGAACCATTTGCGACTAATGAGTTTTTAACTTTAGAACACTGTGAATATTTTACCGGAGGTTCATCTTTTACTTTTGTATAAATAGTACCGTTTTTGTGAAATAATTCTTTTGAAATTTCTACATCTAAAAGGTCCATGCTCGTTTCATAATAATTTTGTATTGTATTTATACAAGCTAAATACCCATCAAACGAATATGCATTTACATTTAAAACATCTAATCTTTGAAATATAGCTTGTTTTAAATATTCACTGTCTCCCATCGTCAGACTATCGTGTATTATTTCTAAAAGTAGTTCTTTTCTCATTATATACATTTCCATAGATATGTTGTAATACCTTCTATTTCCTGCATTTCTTCCTATACTTATTACTCTTTCTCTTTCATCTAGATTTAAAGTATTACAACCTAAAAATCGTCTATTGTGATTTATCATTTTTTTATAGATAATAGTTATATCAGCTCCACTTTCTTTGTGATATTTTAGAGCTTCTCTAAAATCTATATTGCAAATCATATAACTCCTCGCTAAAAGTACATAATCCTGTCTGCTGTATTTAATATAATCTAAGTGGTTTTTAAAATTTTCCAAATCTCCTCTATAGGTAGTAAAGTTATTTAAATTTACTACTGGATTTAAAACAGACAATCCATCAATTTTTCTATCTAAATCCCAAGGCTTACCCATTCCTAAATGATCCATTAAAGAACGACTTTTCCCTTGAGTAAAAATACATATATTGTATATTCCCGAATTTACCATATTTGAAAGTATAAAATCTATTACTCTATATCTTCCTGCTATAGGTATAGTAGCTATAGGTCTGTTGTACGTGAGTTCTTTTATAGCTTCTTCATTTTCACTCAAATTAATAATTCCCATTAAGTCTTTCACTTTTAAGTCCCCCTTTTAGCCTTTAAATAACTCACAATTCCTAACTACTTATCACTTCCACCTCTTTTGAATTTCTACTGCCTATCTTAACTCCTGCTTTTACAACTACCCCTTCCATAACTATTGCTTTTTCTACTACTGCATAATCCTCTATTTTTACATTTGGCATTACTACCGAATCTATTACTTTTGCACTTTCCCCTACATATACACCCGGAAATAATACAGAATTTACAACTTCTCCATGAACTACACATCCTTCATTTAAAAGAGAACTTATAACTTTTCCACTACTGCTTATATAATGAGGCTGACTGTTTGGATTTACAGAATATATTCTCCAACTTCGGTCGTACAAATTAAGCTCACTGTCTTCCTTTAAAATATCCATGTTTGCTTCCCATAAACTTTCTACTGTTCCTACATCTTTCCAATATCCTTTAAATTTATAAGCATATAATCTCAGTCCATTTTTTACCATATTAGGAATTATATTTTTACCAAAATCATTACTTGAATTTTTATCTTTTTCATCTTCTATTAAATATTTTTTCAAAATTTCCCAATTGAAAATGTATATACCCATTGAAGCTAAATTACTCTTTGCATTTTTAGGTTTTTCTTCAAATTCATATATCCTGCCATCATTGTCAATATTCATTATCCCAAATCTATATGTTTCCTCCCACGGAACTTCTATAACTGAAATTGTAACTTCTGCATTTTTTTCTTTATGATATTTAAGCATTAGTGAATAATCCATTTTGTAAATATGGTCGCCAGATAAAATCAATACATAATCCGGGTCGTACATTTCTATAAAACCCATATTTTCATATATTGCATTTGCCGTTCCCTTATACCATCTTCCGCCATGACGCCCTACATAAGGTGGAAGTATTCTGACCCCTCCATGCATCCTGTCAAGGTCCCAAGGACTTCCATTTCCTATATGTGCATTGAGTTCAAATGGCTGATATTGTGTAAGAACTCCAACGGTATCTATATATGAATTTGAACAGTTACTAAGTGTAAAATCAATAATTCTATACTTTCCTCCAAAATGAACTGCTGGTTTTGCTACATTTTCAGTTAATTTCTTAAGCCTTGAACCCTGTCCCCCTGCTAAAACCATTGCTATTATCTCTTTTTTCTGTTTCATCATAAAAATCAATGCCCCCTTTTTAACTTTTTAATCCTATTCTACTCAAATACCAATCTCATAAAATTCAACTTTAAAATAAATTTTTATAATTTATCTTCTAAGTTTTAGAAATACTGCTCCTAAAGGTGGAAGATTGATTTTTATAGAATAAGGCTGATTATGCCAGCTATTGTCATCAGCTCTAATAATTCCTCTATTCTCAACTCCAGAGCCTCCAAATTCTTCTAAATCACTATTAAATACTTCTTCATATTCTCCCTTATATGGAACGCCTATCTTATATTCAATTCTGATTATAGGAGTAAAATTAAATACTGCTATTACAAAATCTCTTTCTGCTTTTCTTATAAATGCTATTATGCTTTCTTTATCATTTTGATGGTCAATCCATGAAAAACCCTCATGACTGCTGTCTTGAACATACAAAGCCCTTTCATTTTTATAAAAATTATTCAATCTCTTTACATAGTGCTTAAACTTTTCATGCATAGGATATTTTAATAAAAACCAGTCTAATTCTTTTTTGTAATCCCACTCTATAAAATGTCCAAATTCTCCTCCCATGAATAAAAGTTTTTTCCCCGGATGTGCTATCATGTATGAATAAAATAATCTTAAATTTGCAAACTTTTGCCAATAGTCTCCCGGCATCTTTTCTATAAGCGATTTTTTTCCGTGAACTACTTCATCATGTGATAGTGGAAGTATATAATTTTCTGAAAATGCATATACAAATGAAAATGTTATTAAATCATGATGATACTTTCTGTATATAGGGTCTGTTTTCATGTATCTTAGCATATCGTTCATCCAACCCATATTCCACTTAAAATTAAAACCCAATCCGCCAAGATGTACAGGTGATGTAACTTGTGGCCATGCTGTAGATTCTTCAGCTATCATAAGTGCTTTCGGATAGTATTCAAATATTGTCTTATTTAATTTTTTTATAAATTCTATTGCTTCTAAATTTTCTCTTCCGCCATATCGATTTGGCTTCCAATCATTTTCCTTTTTCCCATGGTCTAAATACAGCATGTAAGACACAGCATCTACTCTCAATCCGTCTATGTGATAAACATCAAACCAAAATACTGCACTTGATATTAAAAAACTAACTACTTCAGGCTTTCCATAATCGAATGTCGCCGTTCCCCATTCTTTATTTTCTGCTATTATTGAATCTGCATGTTCATATACTGCTGTTCCATCAAATCTATATAAACCATGAGAATCTTTACAAAAATGTCCCGGAACCCAGTCTAATATTACTCCTATACCTTCTTGATGGCATCTGTCTACAAAGTACATAAAATCTTCAGGTCTCCCATATCTACTTGTTATGCTAAAATATCCCGTTGCTTGATAGCCCCAAGAACCGTCAAATGGATATTCTGTAAGAGGCAATAATTCTATATGAGTATATCCCATTTCTTTTACATACCTTATAACATCTTCTACTATTTCACTATATGTGTAAAAATTTTCATGTCCTTTTGTTTTCCATGAACCCAAATGCATTTCATATATATTGACTGGTTTATCATAAAGTTCTTCTTTGTTTTTCATCCACATTTCATCATTCCAAACATAATTTTTCAAAGATGTTACTATTGAAGCTGTATTTGGTCTCTTTTCCGAATAAAATGCATATGGGTCTGATTTTAATATTACTCTGCCGTCATTTGTATGTATTTCATATTTATATAAATGTCCTTCTCCAATTCCAGATATAAATATGTTCCATATTCCATTTTCTTCTACTTTGTTCATACTGTATCCTATTCCATTCCAATTGTTAAAATCTCCTACTACTCTGACTTCTTTAGCATTTGGAGCCCATACTGTAAAACTTACTCCTCTTATTCCCCTATATTCAGTTATATGAGCTCCTAAAAATTTATAACTTCTAAAGCTGTTTCCCTGATGAAATAAATATATATCAAAAGAACTCGGACATATATATCCTATAAATCTATCCTCTACCATATTTTTACCCCTTTTTTCTTCATTTTTCACAATTTATATAAATTTATAAATTTTAAATCTTTTCTCTGTTTATCAACTATTTAACAATCTATGATTCATTTATTTTAAATATTCATTTTAAATTTAAACTTTTTTAAAATATTTTATTATTTTTAATGAATATTTTGTATATTTATTTACCCTTTACATTAATATTCAAACCACTAATATTTGTTCAAATTTTAAATTTAATTCCAATTTTCATGTTTTAATGTCAATTTTTTTATTATAAGTTGAAAAAATAAAAAAGTAGAGGAAATTCCCCTACTCTATTTCATTTATTTTGTCAAGCACAAATTTTCTTATTATATTAAGTTTATCTTCAGCATTTTTTTCACTATCTGATACAACAGAAAAATATATTTTTATCTTAGGTTCTGTTCCAGAAGGTCTTATAGCAAACCAAGAGCCATCTTCTAAAGTAAAGTGAAGTACATTTGACTTAGGCAAATCAAGTTTATTTTCAGTTTTGTCTAAAATATTTTTAGATAAACTTTCTTTATAATCCCTTATAATTTTAACTCTTATGCCTTCAATATTTAAAGGCGGATTATTTCTAAAATCATTCATTATTCTTCCTATTTTTTCTATACCTTCTTTTCCTTTAAGAGTTATTGATTTTAAATCCTCTTTATAATAACCGTACTTTTCATAAATATTTTTAAGTCCGTCAAGTAAAGTCATTCCCTTTGATTTATAATAAGCTGCCATTTCAGCTATTAACATTGAAGCTATGACCCCATCTTTATCTCTTACAAAAGTTCCAGCTAAGTATCCATAACTTTCTTCATATCCAAATATAAACTTTTTGTCTTTATTTTGTTCAAACTCTTTAATCTTTTCACCTATAAATTTAAATCCCGTAAGTGTATTGATAACCTCTACTCCATAACTCTTTGCTATAACTGCTCCAAGTTCAGAAGTTACTATAGTTTTTACTATCACTCCGTTTTTCGGAATACTTTCCATAGATGATAAAATATAGTCAATCAGCAGTGCTCCTGTTTGATTTCCAGTTAAAACGACATATTCTCCATTTTTATTTTTTACTACTGCTCCTACTCTATCACAGTCTGGGTCTGTTCCTATGATAATATCTGCATTTTCTTTTTCAGCAAGCTTAATTGCAAGTTTAAAAGCATCATGTTCTTCTGGATTTGGATATTTTACTGTAGAAAAATTGCTATCTGGAATTTCCTGTTTTGGCTCTACTATAACGTTTTCAAAACCTATTTCATTTAATACTCTTTTAACTGGCATAGCACCTGTTCCATGTAGAGGTGTATATACTATTTTAAAGTCTTTCATATTTTCTATTACATCTTTTCTTATTACTAGTGATTTAACCTTATCTATATATTTTCTATCTATTTCTTCTCCAATAATATTTAAAAGCCCTTTGTCTAAAGCTTCTTTTTCGTCTATGTACTTTACTTCACTAAAATCATTTATATTTCTAATTTCTTCTATGACCATATTTGCAAATTTAGGTACTAACTGTCCTCCATCTTCTCCATAAACTTTGTATCCATTATACTCAGGTGGGTTATGACTTGCTGTAATTACTATACCACCTGCACAGCCAAGTTCTCTTACTGTAAATGAAAGTTCTGGAGTTGTTCTTAGAGATTCAAATAAATAAGCCTTTATTCCATTAGCATTTAATACTAATGCTGCTTCTTTTGCAAATTCTGGTGATTTATGTCTTGAATCGTATGCTATGACAACTCCTCTATTTTTAGCATTTTCTACATTTTTTAATATGTAATTTGCAAGTCCCTGTGTAGCCTTTCTGATATTATATTTATTTATTCTATTTGTACCTGCCCCAATTACTCCTCTAAGTCCTCCTGTACCAAATTCTAATTCTTTAAAGAACCTGTCTTCTATTTCTTTTTCATCATCTTTTATTTTTAAAAGTTCTTCTTTCGTTTCTTCATCAAAATATGGACTGCTAATCCATTCATTGTATTTTTCCATATAGTTCATATAAATTACCCCCTATAAGTCTGCTTTTTAAATGTATTTCATAGTTTTCATTATACCAAAAAATCCCTCTGTAAATATATTTCTATATTATTAAAATTTATAATCAAATATTTATGAGTATATAAGTTGATAAAGGAGCAACTTTCACGCTATCAGTACATATTTCTATTCCTTTAGCAACACCATTTTGATTTACTTCATACTCATTTGCTATTACTTTCCACTGTCCCGGTAAAGGCAGTTTTACATCTATTTCTTTTAAATTTGCATTGTGTATAATAATCATTTGTCTATAATCTTCTTCATATGGTGAAGTTAAAAGATATGCAACAGACTTTGGCTCTGACTTGATAAATTTTAAATATTTCCTTATATCTTCTGCTCTACCAAGTGTCATAACCTTTGAGTTTTTTCTAAGAGAAATTAAATCTTTAATGTAATTAAAAATTTCTAAATAAGTAGTTTTTCTGCTCCAATCTATTCCGTTTATTTCATCTCCTGCATTGTAACTATTACTGCTTCCTTTTTTAGTCCTTAAAAACTCTGTCCCACCTTGTATAAATGGTATACCTTGAGAAGTTAATATTATGGATAAAGCTAGTTTATTCATCTTTGCCCTTTCTTCAAATGACATGTAATAGTTAGTTTTTTCTATTTTATCGAAAAGAATTAAATTATCATGACAGCTTACATAATTTACAGTCTCACTAGGCTCATCTGCAAATCCTTTTTTATCCAAATCATAATCTATACTTCCTACAATGCCCTTTTTTATTTCTCTTTCTAAATCTGCTCCTCCATTTACAAATCCAAGTCCCATTCCATCATTATCACCTTTTATAGCATTTCTAAAATCATCATTAAATACTGCCACGTTCATTCCACGCTGTTTTCCTTTTCTAAACTGATACTTTTCATCTAATCCAGAAATGCCACCAGTCCAAGGTTCTCCATAAAGCAGTATATTAGGATTTATTTCTCTAAGCTCCCTTTCGATTTCTTTTACTGTATATTCATCAAATAATCCCATGAGGTCAAATCTAAATCCGTCTATTTTATATTCCTTAGCCCAAAATTTTAAAGAATCGATTATAAACTTTCTAACCATAGGTTTTTCTGATGCTATTTCATTGCCACATCCTGAACCGTTTGTATAATGACCTTCACTATCTGTTCTATAGTAATACTTAGGAACGAGTATATTAAATGGAGATGTTTCTACCTCATAAGTATGATTATATACAACATCCATTATTACTCTTATATCATTTTCATGAAGCGTCATTATCATCTTTTTAAGTTCATAAATTCTCACTCTACCATCATATGGATTTGTAGAATATGAACCTTCAGGTACATTATAAAGATATGGGTCATATCCCCAATTGTATTCATTCTCTTCTTTTTCATCTACACTAGCAAAATCAAATATAGGCAGAAAATGTATATGAGTTATTCCCAATTCTTTAAGATGAGCTATTCCAGTAGACAGTCCTTCCTCATTTTTTGTACCCATTTCGGTAAATGCCAAATACTTTCCCTTGTATTTCATGCCTGAACTTTTATGAACTGAAAAATCTCTAATGTGCATTTCATAAATAATAGATTCAGTAGATTTTATTGGCTGAGGAATTTTATGGTTTTCCCATCCCTCTGGATTTATTGAGCTAAAATCTACAATCATGCCTTTTTGACCATTTACAGTAGCTCCTTTTGTATAAGGGTCAGGAGTTTCTACTTCGTAAATATCCTTCTTTACAATATAATTGTAATACTTATTTTTATAATCTCCTACAAGTTCTAATTCCCAAACTCCATTATCATTTTTAGTCATTGGATATACCTTGCCGTATTTATCATCATAGTGCTCATATATAATTACTTTGACGTCTTCCTGAGTAGGTGCCCAAACTTTAAATGTTGTAAAATCCTTATTATAAGTTGCCCCTAAATCATCACCTTCATATAAAAATTCATTTATCTTCACCACACCGACATCCTCCACTACAAATATTTGTTTTACATTTTATATGTCGTCAATTTTTCATAAAGTTTTTTATATTCTTTGGCTGAATTATTCCAACTGTAATCTTCTATCATGGCCCTTTTAACAATTTTCTTCCATGTATTTTTATTCTTGTAGAAGTTTAGTGCTCTCCTTATTGTATAAAGCATATCGTGAGCATTATAATTCGTAAAACTAAATCCATTGCCTTCACCAGTATATTCATTAAAAGAGTTAACTGTGTCATTTAATCCTCCTGTTTCTCTTACTACTGGAAGTACTCCATACCTTAAAGCTATAAGCTGTCCTAGTCCGCAAGGTTCAAATAGAGAAGGCATTAAAAATATATCTGAAGCTGCATATATTTTGTGAGCCAATTCTTCATTGAAAAAAATATTTGCTGAAAATTTGTTTGGATATTTATATGCAAATTCCTTTAGTTTCCACTCATATTCTGGTTTTCCTGTACCTAAAATTATCATTTGCACATCTTCACTTAATATTTCATCTAAAACATGAAGTACTAAATCTAATCCTTTCATGTTTACAAGTCTTGAAACCATACTTATTAATGGCACATCTTTTCTTTTTGGCAAGTTAAGACTTTCTTGAAGTTTAAGTTTATTTATTTCCTTTTTTTCAATAGAATCATAATCATATTTTTCAAATATATATTTGTCCTTGCTTGGATTATAAATATCATAATCTATTCCATTTACAATTCCATATAAATCATTTTTTCTCCATCGCAAAAGTCCGTCAAGTCTTTCACCAAAAAAAGGATGTTGTATTTCTTGTGCATACGTTTTACTTACTGTAGTAATTATATTTGAATATTTTATTCCTCCTTTCATAAAGCTTACTCCACCATAAAATTCAAGTGCCTGCGGATTATAATATTCCATTCCTAAACTCAACAAATCTCCTAATATTTCAGGTCCAAATATACCTTGATATTTTAAATTATGTATAGTAAATATAGTTTTTATCCCTGTCAGTTTTCCGTATTTTTTATAATGTTCATTTAATAGTACCGGTATCATACCAGTATGCCAGTCATTACAGTGAATTATATCCGGCATAAAATCTATATTTTCAATAGTTTCTAATACTGCCCTACATAAATATGCAAACCGTTCACCATCATCGTAATGTCCATAGAGTCCATCTCTTTTAAAATAATATTCATTGTCTATAAAGTAAAATGGAATTCCTTCATATTTTAAATACTCTATACCACAGTATTGCCTTCTCCATCCTACGTTTACTTCAAAATTAGTTAAAAATTTCATTTCTCGCTTGTATTTTTCTGGTATGTCTTTGTATTTTGGAATTATAACTCTTATATCTACGCCAAGTTTTCTAAGAGCTTTAGGAAGAGCAAAGGCTACATCAGCAAGTCCTCCTGTTTTTATAAACGGTACTGCTTCTGAAGCCACATATAAAATCTTTAACATATATATCATCCCCCTGATGATTAAATAAAAGTACTAAAATACCACGGGATTTGATGAGTTTTTGTTTAAATTTTCAAAAAACATCCCCGTGGTAATAATGCTATATTTATAGACACTTTTTTTCTTCTGTTAATGCTGCTTCACTCAAAGCAACGTTCTTCATTTCTTTTTCAGTTATTTTTAAAAGATATTTTAAAAACTCATCTCTTAAATCTTCTCTTCTTAAAGCAAATTCTACAGTAGCTTCTAAAAATCCTAATTTGTTCCCTACATCATATCTCTTACCTTCAAAATTATAAGCATACATTGTTTCCTTTTGTGCTAATTCTTTTAATGCATCTGTAAGCTGTATTTCTCCGCCAGCACCCGGCTGAGTATGTTCAAGTATCTCAAATATATCTGGACTTATAATATATCTTCCAAGTATTGCAACATTTGAAGGTGCTTGTTCTACAGATGGTTTTTCTACTAAATCATTTACTTTATATACTCTTCCTTCCACATATTCTCCATCTACAATACCATATTTACTTACATCTTCTTTAGCTACTTCTTGTACTCCTAGTATAGTTGATTTATATTCATCATATGCTTCTATCATCTGTTTTAAGCATGGTTTTGAATCATTATATACTATATCATCACCTAGCAGTACTGCAAAAGGTTCATTTCCCACAAAACTCTTTGCACAGTATATAGCATGACCAAGTCCTTTTGGCTCTTTTTGTCTAACATAGTGAATATTCACCATATCAGATATTTCTCTAACCATCTTTAATAATTTATGTTTTCTTCTGTCTGCTAATGTAAGTTCAAGCTCTACAGACCTATCAAAATGATCTTCTATGGCTCTTTTATTTCTACCAGTAATAATTAGTATCTCTTCAATGCCTGAATTAATAGCTTCTTCTATAATATACTGTATAGTTGGTTTATCCACTATAGGAAGCATTTCCTTGGGTTGTGCTTTTGTTGCAGGCAAAAATCTAGTACCAAGACCTGCTGCCGGTATTATCGCTTTGCGTACTTTCATAGTCATCCTCCTTTATTTAATTGAAAATTGTCAATTGATAATTGAAAATTAAAAAGCAAATCCAACTGAAAAGATAATACAATAATGATAATAATAAAAATACTCTATATCACTCTATATTATTATTGTTTTAATTTTGCTTTTGATGTTTTAATAATTGAAACTAATATTCTAAGTAATTCGTTTGTTTTATTTAATAAATTATTTGCTAAATCCTTTTCTAGATAATCTGTAGCATTTAATAATTCAATCCAATACTTAGTTTCTCTAGTTTCTTTCAATGCAATAGATAATTTAGAAATAAAATCTTTTTTACTTTGAGCCTCGATTGCCTCACTTACATTAGCTCCTATACTAGTTCTACTTCTTAATAGCTGCTTAGATATAACAAACTCTCTTTTTTCATTAATTAGATATTTGTATAAATTAACAATATCAATGGCAAAATTAAAAGATTTTCTATAAATAATATTATCTTTCATAAAAACCTCACACAAATTATTCTCAATTTTCCATTTTCAATTCTCCATTCTCAATTATCAATTTTCAATTCTCAATTCTCTTTCGTATCCATTTGGATTTTGGCTATGCCAATTCCAAGCATCTGTAATAATTTTTTCTAATGAATCAAACTTAGGATTCCAGCCTAATATTTTTTTAGCCTTTTCTGATGAAGCAATTAAAACTGCTGGGTCTCCTGCTCTTCTCTCTTTTATTTCTGCTGGTATAGGGTGTCCTGTTACTTTTCTTGCTGTTTCTATTACTTCCTTTACTGAATAACCATTTCCATTTCCAAGATTGAAAATATCACTCTTATTTTCTTTTCTTAGATATTCTAATGCTAAATAATGAGCAGATGCTAAATCCATAACATGAATATAGTCTCTAATACAAGTACCATCTTTTGTAGGATAATCATTACCAAAAATATATATTTTTTCTCTTTTCCCTAATGGCACTTTAAGAATAAGCGGTATTAAATGTGTTTCAGGATTATGGTCTTCACCTATTGTTCCATCTTCATATGCTCCTGCAGCATTAAAATATCTGAGTGAAACATATTTAATCCCATATGCTTTTTCAAACCACTTCATCATTTTTTCCATAGAAAGTTTAGTTTCACCATATGTATTTGTCGGATTTGTTTCATCATCTTCAAGTATAGGAATATTTTTAGGTTCTCCATATGTAGCAGCAGTTGATGAAAATACTATTTTATTTACATTATTTTTTTTCATTACTTCAAGTAAACACATCATGCCATAAACATTATTATGATAGTATTCATAAGGCTTTTCCATACTCTCTCCAACTAAAGAATTAGCTGCAAAATGAATAACTGCTTCTATCTTATGAGTTTTAAATACCTTATCCAATTCTTCTTTATTTCTTATATCTACTTCATAAAATTTATCTGTTTGAACAGCTTTTTTATGTCCACTTTGTAAATTGTCTACAACTACTACATCTTCTTTTTGCTCTAAAAAATATTTTACTGTATGAGAGCCTATATATCCCGCTCCACCTGTTATTAATATAGACATATCTTTCACCCCTGTTTTATTTTATCACAACCGTAAAAATCAACCTATCAATTTTATTTCTTCACTACTTCTCTCTATTTTCATTTCAACTACTTTTCTACAATTTTAGCTTCTTTAGTATATTGTACTTTATTATATCTATATTTTCCAGATATTAAATAAATCTTTTATTTTTTATAATATAACTCTCAACATAAAACATAATATATTTCTAAATTTCGCATATTGCTATCATTTTCTCCAAAATAAGAAAACCCTCTTAACTCTTTATTTGGTTAAGAAGGTATTTAATATACTTCATGTCAACTAATGTTTTTCTTTTTCAACTTCTTCTTTTATCTTCATTACTTCTTCATAACTTATACCTGCTCCTTGAGCAACTATTCTTAAATCTACTCCCATTTTTATTAGATTTTTTACTACCTCATATTTTCCTTCTTTTATGCCTTCTCTTTTTCCTTCTATTCTCCCTTTTATTAGTCCTTCTTCTCTTCCTTTTCTTTCTCTATACTTAAATTCTTCTTCTAATTTTCTCCCTAAATTACTTATCATTCCATCCACCTCCATTTCTGATATTTCTCTTAATAATTTGTCTATATTTTCTCTTTCTCCTTTTTCCATCCTATTCCTAAATATATTTATAATCCATTTATATAGCTCATTTTTTATATTTTCATTATATCATAAGAAAAATCCATGTATAATCGTATAATCTAGTTTGTAAAATACTTCAAAATAAATATCTTATTTTAAAATTAGTTATGAATTTTTTATACTGTAAAAAATAAAAACCTTCGTCAAAAAAACACTATTTTTGTCGAAGGTTTTATCTAAAATAGTAAAATAGGCTTTAATTTAATTCTTTCTTTATTTTCTCTATTTCTTCTTTACTTAGTTTTGATGCCTTTACTATTTTTTCTATATCTATTCCCAATAGTAATAAATTTCTTACTATTTCTATCTTACCTTGCTGAATGCCTTGTCTAATTCCACGCTGTATACCCTGCTGAATGCCTTTTTGTATACCCTGTCGAATTCCTTCTTCTCTTCCTTTTCTTTCTCTATACTTAAATTCTTCTTCTAATTTTCTCCCTAAATTACTTATCATTCCATCCACCTCCATTTCTGATATTTCTCTTAATAATTTATCTATATTTTCTCTTTCTCCTTTTTCCATCCTATTCCTAAATATATTTATAATCCATCTTTTAAACGACTCTTCCTGCTCTTTTGTCACTTTGTTTTTTATTATTTTTCCTATTATTTTCAGTCTGTTTATTATTTCTTCTATTTCTACGTCTTGATCTAACAAGAATATACTGCTTACTACATTTGCTATCTTTATTAGTTCTTCTTTTTCCATTCTGTTTATGTCAAATAGTAAGTATTTAAAGTCTACTATGTTTTCTTCAAACATTTCATATCCATTCAGTATTTCTTTAAAGCTTCTTACTGCTGTCCATTTGTTTTTTCCATTATATAGTACTATTGGTATTATTGCCGGTAGTTTATATCCTTTTCTCTTTTTTATTTTTTCTTCTGTATTTTTTAGTTCGTCTCTCCATATTTCTGTCATGTACATTAATAGTCTTATTGGCATTCTGTAGTCTACTTTTGACTGTAGTTCCATTAGTATGTAAAATATTATGTCTTGTCCTTTTATGTTTGCTTTATAAATTATATCAGCTTCTTTTTCTTTGAAATCTTCTTGTATAAATTCTTTGTCTATTAATATTATATCTTCTTCTCTTATTTGTTTTACCCATTCTTTTTTTATAAATCCTCTTAAAAAATCTATGAAATTTTTCTTTTGTGAGAGTATATGTTTATACCCTATATCGTGTTCATTGTATATTTTTTTTTCTTTTTTCATCTCTTCCACCGCTTATATAGCTTATTTTTTATATCTTTATTATATCATAAAAAAACCCATCCCCTTAGTCTAACACATTTTTATTATATCAAGTATTTCAAAAGCAATTTGTATTTTAAGTCTTTGATTATAATCGTTTAAATCAACTTTTAAAATGTCCATAATTCTATTTAATCTATAACTAAGTGTATTTCCATGAATGTGCAAATAATCTTTAGTATATGTCCAATTGCCATTACTAGTTATATATATTTTTAAAGTTTCTAGAAATTCATTTCTCGATTTTTTATTATAATTCAGTAACGGTCCCAAAGTTTTTAAAAGAAAATCTTCAAGCTCTTTTTTATCATTATTTAAAAGAAGTTTTTTTACTTCTAAATCATCATAAAAAATATATATAATGTCTTTTTCTATGCTACTAGCTATTTTTAAAGCTTGTTTTGCATTACTAAATGCCGTTTTAAAATCATCAATGCTTTTAATTATACTGCTTATTCCTGCTTTAAATTTTCTTTTTACCCTACTGCTAAAAAAAGTTTTACTACTCATATTCATAATATCATCAAGAAAATACTTTATCTTTTTTTTATTATCTTTATTATCTAACTCCAATATTATAATAATGCTATGTCCATTGATTAATGCTATAGAACCCGGAAAAATACTGTTTATTTTTCCATTTATTATACTGTAATAGTATTTTATATATCTATTTAATTCTTTTTTATATTTTTCTTGAATTAAAAAATTTTTATCCATTTCAATATTTAAAATTATCATTTGATGATTTTTATTAAAATTAAATTTATACTTTTTTGCACATTTCATAATGTACTCTTTATTTTGATTAAGCAGCAAGCTTTCAAGAAATTCTCCTTTTAGAGATTGTTCCATATCGTTAAGTTCATTTATTTTTAAAAGCTGAAGTGCCAATATAGTAATACATTTTTCAACTGTAATATTATCTAGTTCTGAAAAAAAATTGTCATCAGATACAATACCTAACCATCCAAGAGTATCCATATTTACTATTATTGGTAAAAAGTTTAAATATAGATTTTTTTCAAACCAAAAATAGCTGGACCTTTCTTTATTTTTTAAATAACTTTTTAAATTTTGGCTGATTTCTTCAATCATTTCTAGTTTAGTATAATATTGAAAATTATAATTATTAATGTTATAAAATAAATCTATCAAAAAGACATCTCTTTTAATTAGCGATGATACTTCTAATAATATGTCTTGTATACTGCATCCATTTAAAACCATTTCTGTGAATTTACTATGCAAACTTGTTGAATATTTATACTTATTTCTTTCCTCTTTCAGCATTTTATTGTAACGTTCCAAAGCTCTATTATTTCTAAGCTCTCTTTCATAATTTCGTGCATTGATGATAGCAATTGTAGCTTGTACAGATATAGATTCTAAAAGATACATGTCATCATAAGTAAGTGGTATATTATCTTCAAAGTTATCTATAACTATAACTCCTATACATTCTTCTTTATAGATTAAAGGACAGCAAATAGAACTTTGAAGTCTGTCTAATTTCGTTTTTAAGCCCTTTCTCAAAATCTTTTTATTTTCTTCTCTCATAGTATCTATTGCTTTATTAATCTCTTTAAGATTATTAAAAAGCATAGATTTTTTTCTTAGAAAAGCTATACCAGTCATTGATTCACCTAAATTAAGTTTAATTTCACTTATACTGCTGTCAAAACCAACATAAGATTTTATTTCAAGTACGTTCTTTTGTTTATTATAAAGAAAAATTGCTCCTGCATCTCCACCTTCTATAAGTTCCAATGATTTTTTTAAGAGAAAATCTAATATATAATCCACATCTTGCGTAGAATTTAAAAGTTTACTAGCTTCAAGCAAAGCATTTAGTTTATATAATTTGCTTTGTAAATTTTTCATTTTTTATCCCCCTTTAATACCTTTTGAATAATTATACAAAAATATAACAATTTTGCAATAAAAAATTTGTTGTTAGCAATATAGAAAATTTAATTTTTTGTTGTTAGAATATTAAACAATTACGAAATTAAACAAATAATCTTAATAATCTAAATAATTTTAATTATAATATATTTCTGTATTGAATTAATATAAAATCTAATTTTTTAATATCAATCAAAATTAATAGTTGGGGGGATTCATATGTTTAAAGAAAAAATTTTAAAAAAGGCAGAAGAAATTAAAGAAGAATTAATAAGTATCAGAAGAGATATTCATTCTCATCCTGAAATTGGACTTCAGGAAAAAAGAACTTCTGCCCTAGTAGCTGAAAAACTTAAAAAACTAGATATTGAAGTTAAAACAAATGTTGGCATTACTGGTGTAATAGGCCTCTTAAAAGGTAAATATCCAGGTAAAACAATTTTATTAAGAGCTGATATGGATTGCTTAGAGATGACAGAATTAAATGATATTGAGTATAAGTCTAAATATCCCGGTCTTATGCACGCTTGTGGACATGATGCTCATACGACATGGCTTTTAGGTGCTGCTATGATTTTATCAGAATTTAAAGATGAATTACATGGTAATGTCAAATTTTTATTTCAACCTGCTGAAGAATCTCAAGGCGGTGCTAATAGGATGATAAATGAAGGTGTTCTTGAAAATCCAAAGGTAGATGCAGCAATAGGTGCACATGTATGGCCTATAGTCGAGTCAGGAAAAATCGGTATAAAATATGGCAGTATGATGGCAGCTCCTGATAAGTTTACACTCACTATATATGGAAAAGGCGGTCATGGCGCTGAACCTCACAACTGTATTGACCCTATATCAATAGCATGTCAAGCTTATATGAGTCTTCAGACAATTGTCAGTAGAAAAATTAATCCAATAGAGCCAGCTGTTATAAGTATTACAATGTTTAATGCCGGTTCTGCTCATAATGTTATACCTGATCGTGTTGAAATGGTTGGAACTGTAAGAACGCTGACTAATGAATTGAGAGAAGAAATACCTAAAATGATGGAATCTATCATCAAAGGAATAACTGAAGCAAATGGAGGCAGTTATGAATTTGAATATATACCATATTATCCTCCAGTTATTAACAATGATGAGATAACAGATGTTGTTAAACATGCAGGAGAAGAAATATTAGGAAAAGATAATGTTGTAGAACTTAAAAATCCTACTATGGGTGGAGAAGATTTTTCTTATTTTCAGCAAAAAGTACCCGGAGCATTTTTTGTTGTAGGAACTTACAACGAAAATAAAAAAATTACTAAGCCACTGCACAGCCCATACTTTAATATAGATGAAGACATACTTAGTAAGGCTTCTGCTGTACTTGCTGAATCTGCATTATTATATCTTAATAAATAGAGAAAGGGTGATGATATGAAAGAAGCAAATGTTCAAAAGAAAAAATTAAAAGGGGTGGATAAATTTCTCAACTGGGTTGAAAAAGTGGGAAACAGGCTTCCTGAACCTCTTACACTCTTTGTTTGGTTAGCAGGATTAGCTTTATTAGTTTCTTTAATCGGTTCTATTGTCGGGATTTCTGCTGTTCATCCTTTGACAAAAGAAAAAATTACCGTTGTCAATCTGCTTTCTAAAGAAGGAATTCAAAAAATGCTTATGAATGCTGTAAGCAACTTTGCCAAATTTCCACCTCTTGGACTCGTTTTAACATGTATTTTAGGGGTTGGTCTTGCTGAAAAAACAGGACTGTTTTCTGCTCTGCTTAGAAAGACTTTGGTCAATGTAAAAGGTTCAAAAGTAATAGTCATTGTAATATTTACATCTATTATGGCAAATGCAGCTGGTGATACAGGTTTTATAGTAATGCCGCCTTTAGCTGCCATGTTATTTGCTGCTGTAGGAATGAATCCAATAGTTGGTATGATGGCTGCATATGCAGCAGTTGCAGGAGGTTTTAGTGCAAATTTATTTGTTAACTCTTTAGATGTTTTGGTAGTTGGATTTACTCAATCAGCAGTAGAACTGCTTGACCCTAATTTTCAAGTGAATCCAGCTTGCAACTGGTATTTTCTCATGGTTTCAACATTTTTCTTAACTTTTGCAGCTACATGGGTAACTGTAAAAATTGTTGCACCTAGAATGGGTAAAGGAAGTTATGAAGTAGAAAAAATTGAAGAAGTTACAGAGGAAGAAATTAAAGGTTTAAAGGCAGCTGGTATTGCAACTTTAGCATTTTTGATTTTACTCATTATTTCAGCAGTACCACAAAATGGATTGTTAAGAGAGCCAAAAACTGGTTCATTACTGTCTTTTAGCTCTCCTTTGATGAAAGGACTTGTACCAATTATAACTTTATTGTTTTTTATCCCAGGATATGTTTTTGGTAAAGTTTCAGGTAAGATTAAAAGTGATAAAGATACTGTAGCTATGCTTGGAGAATCTATGTCAGAAATGGGTCCTTATATAGTATTATCATTTGTAATAGCTCAGTTTATTAATTATTTTAATTGGTCTAATTTAGGAATTATAATGGCTATTAAAGGTGCAGATTTTTTAAAGAATTTAGGTGCTCCAACTCCTGTACTTTTGATATGTTTTATATTAATAGGAGCATTTATAAATTTATTTGTAGGAAGCTGTTCAGCAAAGTGGGCAATACTCAGCCCCATATTTGTTCCTATGTTTATACTGTTAGGTTTTCACCCTGCATTAACTCAAATGACTTATAGAATTGGAGATTCAATAACAAATGTTATTACACCACTTTTACCCTACTTTGCTATACTTGTAGCTTTTGCTAAAAAATATGACAAAAATATCGGTATGGGTACTTTAATAGCTAATATGCTGCCATATTCTATATCATTTTTTATAATTTGGACTATACAGTTATTGATTTGGTATTTCTTAAAACTACCACTAGGTCCCGGTTCTCCGATAATAATGTAATAGTATAAAATTAAGCAAGTGGCAAATTGTATAAATATTTGTCACTTGCTTTTGTTTGTACAATTTATTTTCGTTCCCTAACAATTGAAACCACAATTTTTATATTTACCTACTTCTTTAAAATAGAAAATATCTAGCTTATTCTTTTATAAGTTGGAACCATATGCTGAATATGACTGATTAGTTCTTCTCTATCTCCTTCTATTAGTTCTTTTAATCTTCTTAACTGAGCCTCTAATACTTTATAATCTATATATAATGGCTTTCCAATAAATATTTTATTATGCTGTGTCTCCTTTAGACCTTCTTCATCCATCAACAATTCTTCATATAATTTTTCTCCTGGCCTTAGACCAATAAATTGTATATCAATATCTTTATATGGTTCAAATCCAGATAATCTTATAAGATTTTCTGCTAAATCTACTATTTTTACAGGTTCACCCATATCAAGAACAAATATCTCTCCACCTTTTGCCATAGCTCCAGCTTGAATAACTAACTGAACTGCTTCAGGTATAGTCATAAAATAACGAGTTACTTCTGGATGTGTAACTGTTACAGGTCCACCATTTGCTATTTGCTTTTTAAATAGAGGAATAACACTACCATTGCTTCCTAAGACATTTCCAAATCTAACAGCAACAAATTCTGTTTTACTTTTTTTACTCATGGCTTGTACTATCATCTCAGCCATACGTTTAGTAGCTCCCATAACATTTGTTGGATTTACTGCCTTATCTGTAGAAATCAATACAAATTTTTCTGAACCATATTTATCTGCACATTCTGCAACATTAAGAGTCCCAAATACATTATTTTTTATAGCTTCCTGTGGATTTGCTTCCATTAGTGGTACATGTTTATGAGCTGCTGCATGAAAAACTACATTTGGCTTATATACTTCAAATATTTCTTCAATTCTCTTTCTATCTCGAATAGAAGCAATCAATACCTCTAAATTAAGCTTCGGATAACTTCTTTTAAGTTCATTCTGTATATCATAAGCATTATTCTCATATATATCTAATATCAAAAGTTTTTTAGGTTTAAAATTTGATATTTGTCTACATAACTCAGAACCTATAGACCCTCCTCCACCAGTTACTAAAACTACTTTTCCTTTTAAATAATGACTCATTTCTTCAAGATTTACTTTAACAGGCTCTCTACCTAACAAATCTTCTATATTTACATCTCTTATTTCTTTTACACTTACTTTACCATCTATAAGTTCAAACACTCCTGGTAATATTTTAAGCTTACATTTAGTTTTACTGCATTCTTCAATAATTTCTTTTATTTCTCTCTTTGAAGCAGAAGGTATAGCTATAATAATTTCATCAATCTTCTTTTTTTCAGCAATCTTCTTTATATGATACCTATCTCCTAAAACTGGAACTCCATTTATTAACTTGCCTAACTTAGTTTCATCATCATCAATGACTGCTATAGGTTTACTCTGCAATTCATCATGGTTTTTAAGCTCCTTTATAACCATAGCCCCAGCTTGTCCAGCTCCAACTATCATTACTCTCTTAAATTTAGTTCTTTTTAAAATACTTTTTTCTTTTATTTTATCTAATATCCTATAACTAAATCTAACTGCACCTATAAATATAATATCTAAAATAAAAGTTAAAATATAAATGCTTCGCGGCAAATGATTTTGCATTATGAACATATAGCTTACACTACCAGCTGTAGCAAAAAAAGATGTTGAAATAATCTGAATTAACTCTTCAATACTAGCATAACGCCATAAGCTGTTGTACATCTTAAACATATAAAATATTACTATCTTTATTAAAGTTAAAGTCAGAGCATTATGTAAATAAATAGGAACATATTGACTTGCTAATTTTCCCATTAAATTGCCATCAAATCTAATTGCAAAAGCTATAAGAAAAGACAAATTTATAGCTAATACATCGACAAATATTAACAAGATATTCTTTAATTTTTTCTTCATGTACTCACCCCGATATTTTATAACTATTATTAACAAACAATTTTACTACTGTAATTATAACATAAATAAATGCCTAAGATAACTCTTAGACATTTATTGCTTTTCATTAGCCCTTCTTCTCTTTCTTCTTTTTCCATTCTATTTATATCAAATAGCAAATATTTAAAGTTTACTATGTTTTCTTCAAACATTTCACATCCACTCAATATTTCTTTAAAGCTTCTTACTCCTATTCATTTGTTTTTTTAATTAATAATACAATCTATATTAAAAGATTTTTAGCAGATAACTTATTTATTAATTATTCTACTGACTTGTAATTTTATGTTTACATTTGTCACGTACACTTGACAATCCGTATAAATTTATTATCCATGATGGAATTTTATTACAATCATCGACATTAACTGGTTTTAATATCTCTTTAAGTATATTATAAGCTTTGATATTCATTCTTAAAAAATAAAAAAATGTAAAAATGCTAGCTCCTATTACTATAATTAAATTTAATGAATCATTAGCAATTTTTAAAGACAAAATATATGCATAAACAAAAATATTTATTGCACTAATAACTAAATACATATTAAATATCTTAGTTTCTGTTTTATGTAAATAATATTTAATATTAAAATCTTTATTTTGAGATAAATTATAATATAATTCATTTACTACAATTTGTTCCATATCTTCCATATCTTTATGCTTAAAAAACATCAAATTTTGCAATACTATAGCAGAATATTTATAAATGGTATGCCATTTCATATAATTAATAATTACGTGTGCTAATATAAAGCTGACCAAAATAAAACAAGGATATATAAATTCAATGTATTTTAAATCAGATAATAATTTGATATTAGCTAATATTAATCCTAATATTGTTCCAAAAAGATTACTTACAGATAACATGAGTAGTATAGTAAATGTAAAAACTAAAAAGTTTACTGAGGAGTTTAGACAGTTTTCAAAAGATTTTAATTTTACACCAGAAAAATGCAATGTAAGATCTCCTCAAACAAAAGGAAAAGTAGAGTCTGCTAACAGGTTTATTAGTAGGTTGGTTCCCTATAATTATGAATTTGAAAATGAGGAAGAATTGATTGAAATAATAAATAGATTAAGTGATGAAGTAAATAATGAGATAAATCAAACTACAGGGGTAAAACCTATAATGCTTATAAAAAAAGAAAAGGAATATCTTTCTCCTTTACCAAACAAAGAAATAATTGAATCTTACTTAAATTATATGAAACCCACCACAATTCATAATGATTCAATGATTTACTATAAAGGAAAAAGATATTCTGCAGCACACAAGTTTATTAATAAAATTCTAAAAGTAAGAGAATTAGATAATAAACTGTATATTTATAATAACACAGATTTAATAAGAATACACCCATTAACACAAAAAATAATAAATTATCATGAAGATGATTATAAAAAAATAATGGCTGAAAAATTACCATTTAAAAATGAAGATGATATTGAAGCTTTTACAATTAGAAATTTAGAAATATTAGATAACTTGAAAGGATAGATAAAATGAGTACATATACAGCTTTACTGAATAATTTAGAAGAATTAAAACTACATCAAATAAAAGAAAATTTAGATACATATATAGATTTAATTACCAATAAAGAAAAAACAGTTGTAGACGCATTATATGAGCTAACAAAATTAGAAATAAAACTTAAGGAAGAAAAAGCCACAAATGCATGTGTAAAAGTAGCAAATTTTCCTTTTATAAAAACATTAGATGACTTTGGCTTTACATTCCAACCTTCAATAAATCAGGATAAAATTAGAGACCTTCATCCCTTGAGGTTCCTAGAGAAAAAAGAAAATGTACTGTTTTTAGGTAATTCTGGTGTTAGAAAAACTCACCTATCGGTATCGATAGGTATAGCAGCAGCTAAAAAAAGGAATTCTACATATTTTATAAACTGTCATGACCTACTATTAAATCTAAAGAAGGCTCATTTAGAAAATAGGTTAGAAGCAAGACTTAAACACTATGCAAAATATAAACTTCTAATAATAGACGAAATAGGTTATTTACTTATTTCTAAAGAAGAAGGAAATATGTTTTTTCAGCTAATAAATAAAAGATACGAAAAATCTAGCACTATAATTACTACTAACAAGGAGTTTAGTAAATGGCATGAGATATTTGGAGATGTAACAATTGCTAACGCAATACTAGATAGGTTATTGCATCATTCTACAGTTGAAAAGATAACATGTAAATCTTACAGAGTTAAAGACAAAATATTTACAAGTAATTCCAAAGAATAATTAGTCAAAAGTGTTAAAAGTTATATTTGCAAATATGTTAGAAATAATATTAACATTAACATCAGATTCTAGTTTTGATGACATCATTCCACTTCCTTAACGCTCACCACCATAGCTTTTGACCACAGCAGCTTAAGGTGGTTTGAAGCCTCTACCTGAATAGCTACCTGAATAGCGACTCCGAAAGGCCTACCTTCATCTTTTATAGAGCATAGCTTTTGTATTTCAACTATCTATGCATCTTTGCCTTCGTGGCACACAAGCGTCCCTTTGGTTTGACAAATAGCTGATGAACTTCATCACTTACAGCATAAAATATGCAAAATATAATAGAAAATATAAATGCTTTAAAACCCTTAACTCCACTTCTCACAAACACATTACTCAAGAACCAAGTTCGAAGTAAAATGGGCATATTTTCTCACAATATGATTAAAGTTTTCTACTAAATCTATCCCTGGTTTTCCATCATCTAAATCAACTACTCTGTCAACAGTCTCTATGATAACCTTTGTAACCTTTTTACTTAACCCATCAGACTCCACTGCTAGCTGAGCCGATAAATAAAATATAAGGACAAACCATAATAATACAGCTGTCCAGGATAAAATGATGATTATCTTATTTTTATCCATTTGATATCAAATCCTCACTTCTAGCACAATATATTGCACATCCTAATCCTTTAAGCTCTTTTTGGCTTGTATAATAAATATTTACCATAAAATATATATAAGACAAATAGTAATCTTATTTTTATTTTACATATATTGCATCCTATCTGTAAATGATAAAATAAGAAAGAACAAAAAGTGGAAAATAAAAATGTACAATTTTGTACATTAATTTGGTATCCTTCTATCAGGAGGGATATCAATGATGACAAATTTAATAGGACAAATTAACATAATAAAAACAATGAATATTAAACCTAATTTTTCAGCACTTGCAAGAGAATATAGTTTAGACAGAAGAACTGTGAAAAAATATTATGAAGGTTATGAAGGAAAACCTAAAGTTAGAAAAAAGCAAAGTAAATTAGATAAATATTATGATGAAATAAAAGCTAAACTTTCTATAAAAGGAGTTACTGTTAAAGGTGTTTATGAGTACTTCATAGATAAAAAATATGATATAGGAACATATTCTAATTTTAATAAATACGTAAAAAAAAAGGGGTTAAAGCCTACTAAAAAAACAAAAGGACATCCAAGGTTTGAAACACCTGCAGGTGGACAAGCTCAAGTAAGACTGGAAGGAAAATTTAAAACTAATTTCTAAATATGGTGAAGAATTCATTGTTAACGTATTTAACTATAAACCAGATGATCTTTATGAATATTTAAAGGATATGTTTAATTCATTGTTAACGTATTTAACTATAAACTTGGAAACTCAAGATATTGCTATTTTGAATACAGGAAATCTAAAACTCAACAAGATGTTATAGAGTGCTTAATTTCAGCATTTAAAGCTACAGGGGGTGTGCCTAAAGAAATACTTTTTGACAACATGAAAACAATTGTAAATATTACACAAGAAGGGAGGAGAATAAATAATAAAATTAAAGCATTTGCAGATGATTTTGGATTTAAAATATGCTTATGTAAACCAAG
>NZ_FRAJ01000022.1 GCF_900142285.1 Caminicella sporogenes DSM 14501
CACGAAGAATTTGTATTTCAAGTTCTTTTTCACCTAAAAGTTTCTTTAGTTGTTCATTTTCTTTTTCTAGTATCTGAGACTCAACATCTTTATTAGTAGTTTTGGAAGTTTGTTTAGAAACTGTTGTTTTTCCATATTTTTTATAGTTATTTATCCATCTTGATAAGGTAACCGGATGAATATCATGACGTCTTGCTACTATACCTTGTTCACCAGTTTCTAAGGCTTCTTTAACTACTTTAACTCTAAATTCTTCAGTGAGTTGTTTTTTTGGCACTTAAATCCACCCCCTAAATTTATTATATTTCTATGGTTAATTTTGTCCAAATCTATTAGGGGGCTAAAAAGTTTTTAATTCTCAACTCTTAACTTTTAACTCCCCTTTATTACTTTATACAATTCATCACTTTCTGGAGGGTCTATTTCAGTTTTTACTCCATCTTCAATGAAATATCGTCCTTCTTCTGTTATTTCTCCAATAACAGTTGCTTTTATTCCACTACAACTTAATTTTTCAATAAGCTCTTTTTCCTTTTGTGGACTTACAGTCATAAGCATACTACCACTTGATATTAGCTTAAATGGATTTATATTTAAAAATTTACATATATCTGCTGTTTCTTTGGCTATAGGGATTCTATCCTTAAACACAATACATCCTACATTTGAAGCTTCACAAACTTCCCAAATTGCCCCTAAAATCCCTCCTTCTGTAATATCATGCATACAGTTTACTCCAACTTGTCCGCCTATTATACCTTCTTTTACTACACTTATATCATTTACCATAGACTTCGCTTTTTGAATTATTTCCCGGGAAAATGTCGAAGATAATTTTTCTTCCAAATCATATGCAATTATTCCCGTTCCCTCAAGTCCAACTGTCTTAGTCATTATTATTTTATCTTTTATCTTAGCTCCTGAAGTTTTTATAAGTTTATTCTTCAATTGTCTTCCTATTGCAGTAGCTGAAATCACTATTTTATTCACTGCATCAGTTATTTCTGTATGACCACCAATTACCTCTACATTGAGCTTAGCTGCTTCTTCTCCTACTTGCTTCATTATATCTTCTATATCATTTTCTGTTGTTCCTAGAGGAGCTAATATAGTAATCATAAGTCCTAAAGGTTCTACTCCATTTGAAGCTATATCATTACAATTTATATGTACAGCTAATCTTCCCACTTCACTGGCAGCTCCAGTTATAGGGTCTGTTGACATTATCAGTACATATTTTTCAAAGTCTACAACTGCACAATCTTCGCCAATACTTGCTCTTACTAAAACCTCATCCCTATGAAATTTAATATTCTTAAAAACAATTTTTTGAAGTAATTCTGAATCTAATTTACCTGCTCTCATTTCTTCATCTCCTCTACTTCTTAAAAAAATCAAAATATTCTATTATACATTATATAACAGCATGTTATTTAAATAAAATGTAATTCTTAAGAATAACATAACTATAAGTAAATATATTTATACTAAATGAATATGTACTCTTTCAGAAAAATCAAATTTTGCAATTATAAATATTTTTTAGGTGGTGATATAAAATGAATAAAAATTTTATTTTAATTTATTCTCTTTTTAATATTTTATCGATATACCAATTAGAAAATTCTGGACTAAAATATGAATTATCAGAAAAAGATTTTATTAAATTCAATAAAATTACAAATTCAAATTTATTAAAACTCTCCACACTTCCTTTAACAATTTTTTCTAACATAAATATCTCTTCTGAAAAAAAAGTTGATAATAATGAAAATATAATAAACAACGATAAAAAAATTATTTCACCAAAAAATCAAGCTCTTCTAATAATAAATGAAGTTCAAATGGCTAAATATCTATATGATAACATTATATTTAATGTCAATCATCCACTACATGATATAGAAAAAACTCTAGGTCTTATTTTTCTAAAATCCGCTATTAATCAAGGAAAATACTGCCATGAAAATTTAAAAAATGACTTAGAATTTTTTATTGACAAAAAAATTGAAATTGAACAAGATACTAATACTGTAAAATTACAGCCTTTAATCGATAATACAAATTTATCTACTGTAAATTGGGAAAACCAATCATACATGCTATTAGCTTACTATGAACTTTATAAGATACTAAAAAATAACTATTTTGAAATATACTACAGCGAAAAGGAAGCTAACTACTTTGAAGAAAAATTCTCTAATCTCCTTGAAAAAATATTATCTAATGAAAATAACATAATAAATCTTGAAACTAATATATTGTCAAGTATATTTCCTCCCATTCTAAAATCTTTAAAAGAATTTTATGAGAATGAAAATAATAAATATTTTATTTTAAGTATAAGTGAAGAATTATATTCTAGAGAATTTGAATTAGGCTATATTTATTCAGATAAAAATAAAACAAAAGCTGCATCTTTAGCTACTCATTTCAATACTATTGAATCTTTAATAACTGCTTATAACTGCACTCAATTTGATTGTTTCCTATATCTAGCAGAAAGAATATTTAAAAATTTAAGCTGGTTTTGGGATGATGAACTTAATTTATACAATCTTATAAACGATAAAGATTTAATATATACTTCTAAAACTATTTCATACATACTTAAATCCTTAAATAATCTGTATAATACAACTAATTCTGAAGGAATAAAAAGAAAAATAAAAAAACAGTTTGATAAAATTCTAAACTCATCAATAATATTATTAAATAATAAAGATTATCTTCTATCAAAAAAAATAGAATCAATCAATATTGAAAATTTAATTGAAAATCCTTATTATTTTTTAATAAAAAGCGGATTTAAAATTAATCCTGATAATAATAAATTAAGTATATATGAAAAAAAAGTTATAACTGAATACAATTTATTACTTGCTAATACTTTATTTGAAATTGCAACTAATCCCTAAAATTAAGAGGCATCTTTTGATGCCTCTTAATTTTCTAAGCAAAAATACTTTTTCCACTTTTCACTAGTGAGCATATAATGGTCAGATATTATATAAAGTACTTTTAAATCTTTCGGCTTAATGTCATGCATTATTAACACCTCTGCATCATATCCACTTCTTTGATCATATCTCTTTTTTAAATTCTCATTAAAAGACAAAGATGTTTCCCAATATTGCCTTAATAAATTCTTCCCTTCTTTTAATAAATATTTATTTGATTTTTCATATTCTACTATTTTACTTAAAATAAATGGCTCATATATATGATTTGCCAGATTTTCATTTGCAACCCAACATCTATTAGGATTTATCTTAATACCTAAAATAGCTGTATGAGAATGAAATTTATGATATTTATCAAAATTCAAACTTGCAAATATAGCTTTTTTTCTAATAACCCAAGAAGGTATCCAATCTGGCTTATGATTATCTATATAAATGTGAAAATCAAGATATTTAGATTTATAAGTCCTTTTATCATTATATTTTATTCCATTTTTTAATGCATTATCTAAATCTAATATGCTAATTACATGATAAACTACATTTGTTTCTATATAATCTGGAAATAGCATAAAATATCACCCGCTATCTTTTTAATTTTACAAATATTCTCTTTAAAATTTTTATATTTTTTTAGCATTTAGTGCAATACTAATCTTAGGAGGTGTTTTTATGTTAAATATCAACTGTACAATTAACAACTGTTTATTTTGCAAAAATGGAAATTGTACATTAACACATGTTTCTTCACCTTCAAATATCTATAATCCTGACTGTATTTATTTTAGACCAAAACATGAAATTTATTCGAATGAAACACATAAAAAAAAGATATGATGGAAAAATTCCATCATATCTTTTTAAAACAATATAATTATTCTGCTATATAAGCATAACCAAAATACCAATGACCTAATTTTGTTTTTTGCCAATCTTTTACTTTCTCTTTAACCATTACAGGATCAGTATAGTAGTAAATAGGCATAACTATCATTTCGTCCATTATCATTTTTTCAGCTTCTAATAACAATTTATCTCTTTCTTTTCCTGACACTAATTTAGCCTTTTCAATAAGCTTATCATAAGCTTTTACTTTCCACTGAGCATCATTATTTCCTGAATATGTTGTCCATAAATCTAAAAATGTCATAGGGTCAGCATAATCCGCAAGCCATCCTGCTCTAGCTACTGTAAAATTACCTTGATGTCTTGTATCTTGGAATACTGCCCATTCTTGATTTGCAAGTTTTACATTTATTCCAAGGTTCTTCTTCCACATTTCCTGTATAGCTTCTGCTATTGCTTTATGTCCTTCTGAAGTATTATAAAGAATAGTTATTTCTGGGAATCCCTTACCATCTGGATACCCTGCCTCAGCTAATAACTTCTTAGCTTCTTCAACATTAGCTCCATTTGGGTCTATTCCATAATCTCCAGCAACTTTTCTAAATTCTTCTCCTGTAGAAAGAGTTAAATTAACCGGTACAAATCCTGTAGCTGGTACCTGTGCAGCTTTTGTAACTGTTTCAACAATAGCTTTTCTATCAATAGCAAGAGTAAGTGCTCTTCTCACTCTAACATCATTTACAGGTTCTTTATTAACATTAAATATATAGTAATAAGTTCCTATCTGTGGCAATATAGTAAATGTTGGGTCTTCAGCCTGAAGTCTTGGTATCTCTTGAGTTGGCATATTATCAATTACATCCAATTCCCCAGATTCATATGCAGTTAAAGCTGTTGACTGGTCAACAATCATACTAGCTATAATTTTATCAATTTTTACCTCATCAGCTCTCCAATAATTTTCATTCTTAGCAAGTACTAACTTGTCACCTGATTTGTATTCAACAAGTTTAAATGGACCATTACATATGAATTTTGAAGGGTCTTTTGCCCATATACCTTCATTGTCAACTATATCTTCTCTAGTAGGCATATAAGTATAGAATGTAGTTAAATCCAAGAAATAAGGTGTAGGAGCATTTAAAGTAACTTGTAAAGTTTTGTCATCAAGTGCCTTAACTGCTACATCATCTCTTGTTCCTTTTCCCTCATAATATTCTTGCCCACCTTTAATGTAGAACAATTGGAATGCATATTCTGAAGCAAGTTTTGGGTCTAAAGCTCTCTTCCATGCAAACTCAAAATCATGAGCAGTTAGCGGCTTACCATCTGACCATTTAGTGTCTCTTAAATGGAAAGTATATGTAAGTTCATCTTCTGATACTTCATAGCTTTCAGCTATTGCTGGTTCAAGTTTACCATTAACTTCTCTCATTAAACCCTCAAATGTATTGTTAATTACATGTCCACCATCACTTGCACTATTAAGTTGCGGGTCAAGCGTCTTAGGTTCTGAACCTAAATTCCAATTTAATACCATTTCTTTTCCTTCAGCTGGTGCTGGCTTCTCAGCCTGATTTTGCTGCTCATTAGGTTCTGATTTCTTAGAACCACAGCCAGTAAAAGCTGTAACTACCAATACAAGTATTAGTAGTAATGCAAAACTCTTTTTAAACAATGTAAACCCCTCCTATTTTTTTTATTTATGTAAGTGGTATTTAAAATACCACTTTTTACATAATTATTTTTCATTTATTAAAATTATTATCACTAATAAAAAATCATTTACTGTTATTAAATATATTTAATAGATTTTTTAATTATATTTAAAAAATATTATATCTAAATTTTTTTAAATATTCAAGAAAAATATATTACTGGAAAACATTATCTTTTGAATTTATTTTACATCTAATGCTTTTTTGTTAGATATTTCCTTTGTTCCCCTTTTTATATCATCTGCATAATGACATGCATGCATATGACCATTTCCTATATCTACTAATTTTGGCTCTACCTGAGCACATTTTTCAGTAGCATATCTACATCTAGTTCTAAATCTACATCCTGATGGAGGATTAAGTGGACTTGGTACATCTCCTTGAAGTACTATTCTCCTTTTACTTCTTGTTACCTCCGGGTCTGGTATCGGTATAGCTGAAAGCAATGCTTGTGTATAAGGATGTAGGGGATTTGAATAGAGCTCATTACTTGGTGCTACTTCAACTAATTTGCCGAGATACATAACACCTATTCTATCAGATATATGTTTAACCATTGAAAGGTCATGAGCTATAAATAGATAAGTAAGTCCCATTTCTGATTGTAAATCTTCAAGCATATTTACAACTTGTGCCTGAATAGAAACATCTAAAGCTGAAATAGGTTCATCACAAATGATAAAATCTGGTCTAACAGCCAAAGCTCTAGCTATACCTATACGCTGTCTTTGTCCTCCACTAAATTCATGAGGATACCTATTTGCATGGTCTTTACTAAGTCCTACTCTTTCAAGCAAATCATATATAATTTCTTGTCTTTCTTTACCTTTAGCCAAATTATGAATATCTAAAGGTTCTCCTATTATATCACCAACAGTCATACGAGAATTCAATGATGCATAAGGGTCTTGAAATATCATTTGTATTCTCTTTCTAAATGGTTTAAGCTGACTTTCTCTTAATTTTCCTATTTCTGCTCCATCAAATATAACTTCTCCATCTGTTACATCATAAAGTCTTATTATTGTTCTACCAGTAGTAGATTTTCCACAACCAGATTCTCCAACAAGTCCAAAAGTTTCTCCTTTTCTAATGAAAAAACTAATATCATCTACAGCTTTTACATATTGAATTTTTTTCTTTATAAAACCTTTATTAATGGGGAAATACTTTTTTAAGTTTTTTACTTCTAGCAGTATCTCATTATTATCTTTATTTAATTTTATATCATTTGTCATTATTTCTCCCCCTTTCTAACACCAGTATCAACTGTTACCTTAGGAGCTTCATCATGAAGCAACCAACACATTGCTCTATGTCCTTCATTTACATAAAAATACGGTGGCATATGCTCAACACATATTTTCATAGCATAAGGACATCTTGCTGCAAAAGGACATCCTTTTGGCGGCTTCAATAAATCTGGGGGAGTCCCTTCTATTGGAATAAGTCTTTGCTTTTCATCTATATCCATTCTTGGAATAGATTTAAGAAGTCCCATAGTATAAGGATGCTTTGGCTCATAAAATATTTCTTCAGATGTTCCTTCTTCCATTATTAGTCCACCATACATAACGATAATTCTTGAACACACATCAGCAACAACACCTAAATCGTGAGTTATAAGTATAATAGAAGTATTTATCTTTTCCTTTAAATCCTTCATAAGTTCTAAAATCTGAGCTTGAATAGTAACATCCAAAGCTGTCGTAGGCTCATCAGCTATCAAAAGGTCAGGCTGACAAGAAAGTGCTATTGCTATCATAGCTCTCTGCCTCATACCACCACTAAATTCATGAGGATAATTATCTACTCGTTTTTCCGGTGATGGTATACCAACAAGTCTTAACATTTCAATAGCTTTTTCACGTGCCTCTTTCTTACTAGCACCCTGATGTCTTATAATGGCTTCCATTATCTGGTCTCCAACTGTATAAACCGGATTAAGTGATGTCATTGGGTCTTGAAATATCATTGCTATTTCATTACCTCTAATTGACATCATTTCTTTATTAGATTTTTTTACTAAATCTTCACCTTTAAAAATTATTTCACCACTTTTTATTTTTCCCGGGAATTGCAAAAGTCTCATTATAGACATTGAAGTAACACTTTTTCCACTACCTGATTCTCCAACAATTCCAACAGCTTCACCTTTATTAATTGTATAACTCACTCCACGAACTGCTTGAACTTCTCCAACATGTGTATAAAATGAAGTTTTTAAATTCCTTACTTCTAATAATTTTTCAGACAAAACATTCACCTCTTTCCTATTTACGTAAACGTGGGTCTAAAGCATCTCTTAAACCATCACCTAAAAAGTTAAATGCAAGCATTGTTATACATATAGCCAGTGATGGGAAAAATAACTGATATGCATATGAGCGAAGTCCACCCAATGCATCAGATGCCAATGTACCCCATGATGCTGCAGGTGCTGAAACTCCAAGTCCTATAAAGCTCAAAAATGATTCCGTAAATATTGCACTAGGTATCTGCATTGTAAGTGCAACTATAATAGGTCCCATTGCATTTGGTATCAAGTGTCTTACTAATATCCTCCAAGTACTAGCACCTAATGTTTTAGCAGCCAATACATACTCTTGTTCTTTTAAGCTTAAAGTCTGTCCTCTAACTATACGTGCCATACGCACCCAATAAACAGTACCTAACGTAATCATAATAGTTTTAAGTCCTGAACCCATAACAACCATAAGCATAATAACGTAAAGCATAAGCGGTACAGTACTGATAATATCAACTATACGCATCATCATATTGTCAATTTTTCCACCTGCATAACCTGAAATACCGCCGTAAAGAACTCCTATAAAAAAGTTAACAACTGCTGCAACTACTGCAACTGATAGAGATATACGTGCCCCATAAAGAACTCTTACATATAAATCTCTACCATGTGCATCACTACCAAACCAGTATGTCTTATTAAATACTTTTTTATAAGGCTTGATTTCCTTTCCATTTAAATATAATGCAAATTTTTTCGCATTTGGAATATCTTTATTTTTAGCAGCAAAACTATAATCTAAAACTACTTCATTACCATCAATATTGTATATCCTTTTTTTGCCTATCATATCATTTTTAGATGCTACAAGCTTATCTAAAATTTCTCCTTTTTCAGTTACTTCTATCAACATATAATCTCTTCTAACGTATACAAATTTATTATCTGCTATTTTATATATTTCAAATCTTGGAGGTATATTTGCCAAATCAAGATTTTGATCTGAATAAGAATATTTAGAAAACATTGGTCCAAATATTGCAAATAAAAATAAAATTATAATTGTAACAAGTCCTATCATAGCAAGTTTATTTTGTTTTAATCTCCTCCATGCATCCTGCCAATATGTCATACTCGGACGAGTAATTTTTTCTTTATCTCTTTCTTCATGTGCAATAGGTTCCCACATTTCTTTAGGAATATTTTTCATTTCTGCCATCAATCCAGCCTCCTTTTAGTCCCCTATCTTAATCCTTGGGTCAATAAATCCATAAAGTATATCCACAATCAAAATCATAACTAATAAAAATGCTGCATAAAATATTGTTACACCCATAAGTACTGTATAATCTCTATTTCCTACACTTTCAACAAAGTGCTTTCCAAGTCCCGGAATAGCAAATATTTTTTCAATTACAAACGAACCAGTCAATATTCCTGCTATCATAGGTCCTATATAAGTTACAACCGGTATTAATGCATTTTTAAGTGCATGTTTACCTACAACTACAAACTCTGAAAGTCCTTTTGCTCTAGCAGTTCTAATATAATCTTGTTGAAGAACTTCCAGCATACTTGAACGAGTAAGTCTTGCAACAAAAGAAAGTGAAAATCCTCCTAATGCTATTACCGGTCCTATCATATGCTTCCAACTAGTTAAACCATGCGAAGGTAGCCATCCTAGTTTTGAACTGAATATATATATAATTGCTGTTGCCATAACAAAACTTGGAATAGTAACACCTAAAGTAGCCAGTATCATTACAAGTTGATCCTGCCATTTATTTTGTTTGAGTGCAGAAATAACTCCAAGAGGAATACCTAAAACAACTACCATGAGTACTGCTCCTCCACCAATTTTAGCTGATACTGGAAAGCCTTCCTCAATTAATTGATTTACAGTAACTCCTACTCTCTGGAATGAAGGTCCTAAATCAAAAGTTGCAACTCCTTTAAGATAATCTAAATATTGTTTCCACAATGGCTGATCAAGTTTATATTTAGCTTCTAAGGCTTCAATAACAGCTGGTGGCAATGGTTTTTCTCTCGTAAAAGGTCCACCCGGTATAGCATGCATTAAGAAAAATGTGATAGTTATAACTAAAAATAAAGTTATAAACATAGATATTATTCTATTAGCAAGAAATCTAGCCAAATTATTACACTCCTTTCAAAATTTAAGTTATTATTTTAAAATTCCATAAAAATATTCTTAAAAACACCTCCTTTAAAATTTAAATAAATAATAATCAATAATATAATTGTCAAATTTAACAGTTTATATTATTAGCTTGGTAAAGTAATATTTTTATAAATCACTAGACATATTTTTATTTAACTTTAATAATAAAAATTTATGAATAATTATGTATATATTATCATTTTCCATTCATCTAAGTCTTAATATAAATCATAACTAAAATTTTCTAACAATTCAACATTTTCAGGATAATGCAATATTTAAATATTTGTAATAATTTTTGTAAATGTTGATATTTCAACTTTTAATCCTCACTACACATTTTTAGTTGTTTCTATTTATTTCCTGCTAACGTTATCATCTGTTTATTTTATTTAAAAAAATAATTACTCTTTCGTAATATGTATTTTTTTGTACAAATTTGACAAAAAAAAAGAGTCCTAAGACTCTGCATATTTATATTAATTCTTTAATAATTTTATTTACCAATTGAGGATTTGCTTTTCCTTTAGTTTCCTTCATGACCTGCCCTATTATATAAGCTAACGCTCTTTCCTTTCCATTTCTATAGTCTTGTACAGACTTTTGATTAGTCCTTATGACATTTACTACAATTTTCTCTATAGTTTTTCTATCTGTAATTTGCTCTAAATTTTTTTCTTTAATTATTTCTTTTGAACTTTTCCCAGTTTTAAACATTTGACTCAAAACTTTTTTACCTAAATTATTATTTACAACACCATTTTCTATAAATTTCAATAATTCTACAAAATCTTCATGACTAAATTTTATATTGTCTAAATCTATTTCAAATTCTTTCAAAAGCCTAAGAAATTCAGTCATAATCCAATTACTAACTAATTTGCTATTTTTTACTTCTTTAACCGTATTTTCAAAAAAATCCGCTAATTTTTTAGATGAAACTATAACTTGAGCATCATACTCAGGCAATTTGTATTCTCTAATAAATCTCTCTTTTTTATCATGGGGTAATTCTGGCAAAGTTTTCTTTATACTTTCAATCCAACTTTTTTCTATATTAAACATAACTATATCTGGTTCACGAAAATATCTATAATCATAAACTTCTTCCTTTTTTCTCATTGAAACTGTTTCATTTTTCTTTTCATCCCAGCGTCTCGTTTCTCTTATTGTATTTTTACCTTCACTTAAAAGTCTTATATGCCTTTTTTCTTCAAACTCTATTGCTTTAACAACTGCTTTAAAAGAATTTAAATTTTTTATTTCTACAATATTGCTTTTCAAATTTTTATCACTATTTACTACATTGATGTTCACGTCACATCTTAGTGAACCTTCCTCCATCTTACAATCTGATACTTCTATGTACTCTAGTATTGACTTAAATTTATTTAAAAAATTATAAGTTTCTTGTGATGAATTTAAATCTGGTTTAGTAACAATTTCTATAAGCGGCATGCCAGCTCTATTATAGTCAAGTAAAATATCACCATTTTGACTGTAAATCGTTTTTCCCGCATCTTCTTCTATATGAATCCTTTTTATTCCAATCTTTTTTATACATTTACCACTATCTATTTCCAAATAACCATCAGTACAAATAGGCTTATCATACTGAGATATTTGATACCCTTTTGGCAAATCTGGATAAAAATAATTCTTTCTATCTAATTTGCTTTCATCTGCTATAACACAGTTTAATGCCAGCCCTGTTTTTATTCCAAATTCTACTACTTTTTTATTGAGTACAGGTAGTGCTCCCGGTAATCCTAAACATACAGGACAACATTGAATATTAGGTTCTTTGTCAAATTTTGTAGAACATGAACAAAATATTTTTGTTTTTGTATTTAGTTCAACATGTATTTCAAGCCCTATAATAGTCTTATATTCCATATTCTCACCGCCTCTTGGCTTACTCTTTTCCAAGTTTTGACCTTTTTCTATGATATTCAGTATTTTGCTCAAAAGTATAAGCAACTCTCAATATAGTTTCTTCTTCAAAATAATTTCCTATAATTTGAAGACCAATAGGCAATCCATTTTTAAATCCGCAGGGTATTGAAATAGCTGGAAATCCTGTAATATTAACTGGTACAGTACATAAATCCGACATATACATTTCCAAAGGCTTTTGTTTTTTCTCGCCTAATTTGAATGCAACAGTCGCAGTTGTAGGCATGATTATAACATCATATTCATCAAATATTTTTTGAAAATCGTTCTTTATAAGTGTTCTAACCTTTAAAGCTCTATTGTAATATTCATCATAATATCCTTTACTCAAACAATAAGTCCCAAATATAATTCTCCTTTTAACTTCATCTCCAAAACTTTTTGACCTAGTTTTTATTAATAAATCTTCTATCCCATTATAACTTTCAGCTCTGTATCCATATCTTATACCATCAAATCTTGAAAGATTACAGCTACACTCTGCCGCTGCAATTATATAATAAGCAGGCAAAGCATATTCCATATGTGGAAGAGATACTTCATCATATTTAGCTCCAAGACCTTCTAAAATATCTAGTGCATTAAAAATTTTCTTTTTAATATCCTCATCTAATTCACTACCAAAATATTCTATTGGAACTCCAATCTTTATATCTTTCACATCTTGCTTCAAACACTTTAAATAATTAACTTTTCTTCTTTTTACAGACGTAGAATCTAAATTGTCATAACCAGCTATTGTATTTAGTACTAAAGCACAATCCTTTACGTCCTTCGTTATTGGACCAATCTGTTCAAGAGATGAAGCATAAGCAACAAGTCCATATCTTGAAATTAATCCATAAGTCGGTTTTAATCCCACTAATCCACAAAAAGAAGCAGGCTGCCTAATAGAACCGCCTGTATCAGAACCAAGAGCAAAAAAAGCTTCTCCCGAAGCAACTGAAGCTGCCGAGCCACCACTAGACCCTCCGGGAACTCTATTTAAATCCCAAGGATTTTTAGTAATCTTAAATGCAGAATTTTCCGTAGATGAACCCATAGCAAATTCATCCATGTTTGTTTTTCCTAAAAGTATTGCATTTTTATCATATAATTTTTTTACTGCAGTAGCATCATATGGAGAAATAAAGTTTTTCAGCATTTTTGAAGCACATGTAGTCTGTAAATTTTTTGTACAAATATTATCTTTTACAGCCATTGGAATACCTGCTAAATCATCTAAAATCTGTCCATTTTTTATCATGGTATCTATTTTATCAGCACATGATAATAATAAACTTTTTCTACATATCGTTATATATGATTGAACTAAATTTTCAACTTCATCAATTCTATTTAAAACTGACTCGACTAATTCTCTGCAAGAAATCTCTTTATTTCTCAATTTATCACTAACTTCATGAACTGTAAGATTATACAGCTTCATCAACACTCACTCCCTACAAGTGGTTCCAAGTTGCATGTTCTAAGTTTTCGGTCAAATCTCTAGGTTTTTTAACTCTTAACTGTTATCAGCTCTCAGTTCTCGGCTTAATGTCATTTCTCTATGGTATTTTTAAATTCTTAATTTTTAATTCTTAATTCTTAATTTTAATATATCCATCTATTTTATCTGGTGCATTTGCAAGTATATCTGCTCTATCATAGGAACATCTTTCTGTATCTTCTCTAAATACATTTTTAATTGAATGTACATAATATGTAGGTTCTATATTTTGAACATCTAATTCCTTTATCTTTTCTACATACTTTAAAAGAGAATTAAATTCATCTACAAAATCATCAATATCACTTTCACTCAATTCTAATTTTGCAAGATTAGCTACATATTTAATATCTTGTTTTGAAATCGACATAACATCTCCTCCATTAAATTTGGGTTATCAGTTCTCAATAAGATAACACGTTACAGGTAACAAATTCTCTAGTGTCTTCTTATAATTTTAAATTCTTAATTTTTAATTCTTAATTCTAATAACTCTTAACTATTTAATCATTTCTTCAAATTCTTCTTCTGTAATAACTCTTACTCCTAATTTATTTGCCTTATCTAGCTTAGAACCCGGATTTTCCCCTACAAGAACATAACTCGTTTTTTTACTAACACTGCCTGTAACTTTTCCACCTAATCTTTCAATTATTTCCTTAGCTTCATTTCTAGTATAATTGTTTAAAGTTCCTGTAAGTACAAAAGTTTTATCTTTTAATTTTAATTCCATTTCTCCATCTTCTGTAGCTTTTTTCTTACTTTCCATATTGACTCCAGCTCTTTTCATCTTCTCTATAATCTCCAAATTCTTTTCATCTCTAAAAAATTCTACTATACTTTCAGCCATTTTAGGACCTATTTCATCTATAGCAGTAAGTTTCTCTATACTTGCATTTATTAAACTATCTATATCTTTAAATTCTTCTGCAAGAACTTTCGCAGCTTTTGAACCTACTAATCTTATCCCTAAAGCATTTATAAGCCTACTCAAATCATTATTTTTAGAATTTTCTATTGCATTCAAAAGATTGGATACCGATTTTTCTCCCATTCTTTCTAATTTGACAAGTTCATCTTTTTTGTCATTCAAATAATATAAATCGCCGGGGTCTTTAATAAATTCTCTCTCTAAAAGAATAGTAATTATAGCTTCTCCTAAACCGTCTATATTCATAGCATCTCTTGAAACAAAATGAATTATTTTTCTTCTAAGCTGAGCAGGACAAGCCATATTTATACACCTAACTGCTACTTCACCTTCAAGTCTGACTGTTTTTTCTCCACATGCAGGACATTCTTTTGGAAGCTCAAATTTTACCTCATTTCCAGTTCTCTTATCTTTTAAAACTCGTACAACCTCAGGAATTATATCGCCTGCCTTATGAATTATAACTTTATCTCCTATTCTTATATCCTTTTCATTTATAAAATCCTGATTATGTAGCGTAGCTCTACTTACAACTGTACCTGCTACTCTAACAGGCTCAAGCACTGCAGTAGGAGTTATTACTCCAGTTCGACCAACTTGAACTACAATATCCTTTACTACAGTTTCTTTTTCTTCTGCAGGAAATTTATAAGCTATTGCCCATCTTGGACTTTTTGCTGTTGTTCCAAGTATTTCATGCTGATTTAAATCATTGACTTTTATAACCAAACCATCTATTTCAAAAGGTAATTCATGTCTTTTTTCATGCCACTTTTTACAAAGCTGTATGACTTCATCTATATTTTTACATAATTCATACTTTGAAGTTTTAAAACCTAACTTTTTAAGATATTCCAATCCTTCAGAATGTTTATTTAAATCTTTTCCTTCTATTTTAAGGATACTAAATACAAAAATATCTAATGGCCTTGAAGCAGTAACTTTAGGGTCAAGCTGCCTTAGTGAACCTGCAGCAGCATTCCTCGGATTTGCAAATACTGGCTGTCCACTCTCTTCTTGTCTTTTATTTAAATCTGCAAATTTTTTCTTAGGTATATAAACTTCTCCTCTAACTTCTATATCTATATTTTCTGACAATGCAAGAGGTATTGACTTTACTGTACGAAGATTATTTGTTACATCTTCACCTACTATTCCATCTCCTCTTGTAGCTCCCCTTATAAATTTTCCATTTTCATATTTCAATGCAACAGACAGTCCATCTATCTTGAATTCAACTATATATTCGACTTCATTCCCTACTTCTTTCCTTATCCTTCTATCAAAATCTAAAAGGTCTTTTTCATCATATGAATTGCTAAGACTGAGAAGCATAACTGTATGAGCAACTTGTTCAAACTTTACAAGTGGTTTTCCTCCTACTCTTTGAGTTGGAGAATCTTGAGCTATAAATTCTGGAAATTTTTCTTCTAATTCTATAAGCTCCTTCATGAGCATATCATATTCATAATCTGTAATCTCTGGATTATCTAAAACATAATATCTATAATCATGATAATTTATTTTTTCTTTTAATTCTCTTATTCTTTCTTGGGCTTTTTGTTTATCCATAAAGACACTTTCCTCCTCAACACTTCTAATTAGCAAATGTTAAATCTACCCTTTCAAATAGATAATCTTAAACTTAACTTATTATTTCAATTGGTGCATACCCAAGCATGAGTTTTTTAACTCCCTTTTTATCAAAAGCTACAGTAAGTTCTGCCTTCTCTCCCGAGCCTTTGACAGTTATTACTGTACCTGTACCAAATAATTTATGTTCAATCTTTGTTCCCGGTTTTATTTCAGAGGAGTCAACTTTATTTACTGCTCTTTTTTCCATAAATTCCATAGGTTTAAGACTTAATTTACTGCCAAAATTTTGCTTTACTATACCTCTAATATTTCTTTTTTCTCCGCCTTCCTCTATTAAATTCTTTGGTATTTCGTCTATAAATCTCGATACAGGATTCACATTTGTTCTGCCATATAAAGTTCTCATAAAAGCATGGGTTAGATAGAGTTCCTCCTTCGCCCTTGTAATGCCGACATAGCACAATCTTCTTTCTTCTTCAATTTCTCTATCATCCATAATTGACCTTGAACTTGGAAAAATACCTTCTTCCATTCCTGCCATAAATACAACTGGAAACTCCAAACCTTTAGCACTATGAAGTGTCATGAGAACTACTACATTTTGTTCATCTTCAAGATTATCTATATCTGACATCAATGATATTCCTTCTAAAAACTCTGATAAAGATTTTGTTTCAGAATTGTTTTCAAATTCCATTGCAACAGAAAGAAATTCTTGAAGGTTTTCTATTCTAGTTCTTGCCTCTATTGAATTTTCATCTTCCAATTCTTTAATATAGCCAGTTTCATTTAATATATTTTTAATTATTTCTGTAACTGTATACTGCTCTTTATTTTCTTTGTATTTAATAACTATATTTAAAAATGAATCTAATCCAGCAGTTACTCTCTTTGAAAACATACCTGATTCTGCTGCGTCAAGTATAGCACTAAAAAGCTTTTCACCTTGCTGGTCTGCTATTTCTCTAATTTTTTCTATTGTCCTATTTCCTATGCCCCTTTTAGGAACATTTATTATTCTTAAAAGACTTATATCATCTAGAGGATTTTGTATTACTCTAAGATAAGCTATAATGTCCTTTATTTCTTTCCTATCATAGAACTTTAAACCGCCAATAATTTTATAAGGTATATTATTTTTCATAAAAGCATCTTCTATAACTCGTGACTGTGCATTAGTTCTATATAAAACTGCAAAATCACTATAATTTCTATCTCCATTCTTTACTTTTTTATTAATCTCATTTGCTATAAAACTAGCTTCATCATTTTCTGTTTGTGCTTTATAATATTTAATCTTTTGACCTTCCTCATTGTTAGTCCAAAGTTTTTTATGCTTTCTTTCAACATTTTCCTTTATGACATTATTTGCCGCTTCAAGTATAATTTTTGTACAGCGGTAGTTCTGCTCTAGTTTTATAACTTTAGCATCTGGAAAATCTTTTTCAAAATCAAGAATATTTCTTATGTCAGCTCCACGAAAGCGATAAATTGACTGGTCCTCATCTCCCACTACACATAGATTTCTATGTACTTTTGACAACATATTGATAAGTTTATACTGTGCCCTATTTGTATCTTGATACTCATCTACCATTATGTATTCAAACTTTCTCTGATAGTACTTGAGTACATCTGAAGCAGTTTCAAAAAGCTCTATAGTTTTCATTATTAAATCATCAAAATCCATTGCATTATTGCTTTTTAATTTCTTTTGATAAAGACTGTAAAGGTCGCATATTGGTCTTAATTTAAAATCACTATAATTAAGATTTATAAATTTTTCTGGTGTTTGAAGCTTATCTTTAGCACTGCTTATTATCCCTTGAACATAATTTACTGGATAAGATTTATCGCTCATATTAAGCTCTTTAAGACATTCTTTTATAAGAGTTCTTTGGTCAGATGTATCATATATGACAAAATCTCTTGTATATCCTATTTTTTCAATATCTCTGCGAAGAATTCTGACACAAGCCGAATGAAACGTACTTATCCACATATTTGATGCTATACTTCCTATAAGCTGTTCAATCCTTTCTTTCATCTCAGATGCAGCTTTATTTGTAAACGTTATGGCTAATATATTTCCAGGAAAAACGCCTTTTTCTTTTATTAAATAAGCAATTCTATGAGTAAGCACTCTAGTCTTTCCGCTTCCTGCTCCTGCTAATATAAGCAATGGCCCTTCAGTATTTTCAACAGCCATACGCTGCATGTCATTTAAAGTAGATAAATCCATATTTTTGCTCCTTTCAGTATTATTCAATTAGAATATTATCTTTTCCCTTGTTTTATTATCTTAAAAGAAATAATTTATATCAAGTATAATATAACTAAAAATGAATAGTTCAAATTCAATATTTTGTAATATATTTGATAAAATATTTTAGTATAATAAATAATGGTAATTTCTCATGCTAAACTTTTAAAATCGGGGGTTAACTGCTATGTTTAAAAAACTAAAATTATTTTTATGTACTTTAATAATTTTTCATCTTATTACTATTCCCATATTTGCACAAGAAAAAATAGTTAAAATCTCCCTAGCAGGTGATGTTCTTCTTGCAGGAAATATTGGAAAATTAATAGAAACTTACGGAAGTAATTATCCGTGGGAACATGTAAAAAACATATTTAAATCAAGCGACCTTTCTATAGTCAATCTTGAAACTTCTATAGGTATAAATGGTAAACCGTATCCTAACAAAAAATATACTTTTCAGGCAAAGCCTGAAGCTCTACTTGGTTTATTAGATGCTGGAATTGATGGAGTGTCTATTGCCAATAATCATACTTTAGACTATGGAATAAAAGGCTTTATGGACACGTTGAAAAATCTGGAAAGATTAAATATACAATATGCTGGTGGTGGGAGAAATATTGAAGACGCTAAAAAAGCTGTCATCTGGGATATAAAAGGTATTAAAATTGGTTTTTTAGCCTTTTCAAGAGTCATACCAAATGTAAATTGGTATGCTGGAGAAAACAAACCCGGACTACTTGGAGCTTATGACTGTCATGCAGATGATATTTTAAATCTTGTAAAAACAGTTAAAAAAGATGTAGATTTTCTAATAGTATCCATACACTGGGGAAAAGAATTGAAATCATATCCACAATTATCAGATACTATTTTTGCAAAAAAATTGATTGACAGTGGAGCAGACTGTATAATGGGACATCATCCCCATGTACTACAGGGTATACAATTTTATAAAAACAGACCTATAATCTATAGTCTTGGAAATTTTATATTCAGCTCAAAAAGTAAACAATGCAGACAGTCAATAATTTTTAATTTGGAAATATGTAAAGATGGAATTGTAGATACTAATATAATTCCCATTTCTATAAAAAACGGTCAGCCTATTCCTTTTGAAAATCAATTTGAAATAATAAATAATTTAAACATTTTATCTAAAAATTGGAATACAAAATTTTTTGAAAATGGTAAAATACAAGGAAATATATCTTACATATCTCCTAAAGAAAACACTTTAAAAAATATCAATTCCTCAACTGAAAGCAATACAAAAAGTGGTAAAAATACATTGCTTGAATTTTCTACTAATTTCATAAAAAAATTAAATTCTATAAAATTAACTGTATCTAAAAACATAAAAACTATTTTAAATAAAATGCTTTAACTATTTATATATTTGACAATAAACAATGCTATCATAAAATTCATTGCATCTTCAAATTTTCTTAAATCATACCCTGTTATTTTTTGTATTTTATTTATTCTGTATATTAAAGTATTCCTATGTATAAACAACTGTTTTGCTGTATCAGTTATATTTAAATTGTTTTCAAAAAACTTTTGTGCAGTACTTATTAATTCACTATTTTTTATTATTTTTTCTAGTTTATCATTTATATTTTCAGATAGCTCTTTTAATGTTTTATACTCCATATTATCTATTAAAAATGGAATCATCATACTGTTATAAAAATAAATATCTTTATGCTCATAAAATATTTTTCCATATTTTAACGCTAATAGAGCTTTTTTATATGAAGTTGAAAGCATAAAAATGCTTTCAACTTTAGTTCCTATACCTATTTTACAATTATTAATCAATTCTACATAAATATCATTATAAATATTCAATACTTTTTCATAAATCTCAATATCTGAATTTAATATAAGTAATATCTTGTTTTTACTAAATTTTAAAACCTCAACTTCATCATAAGCTTCTATTATCATTTTTTCAACTTCATCATGCAAGTTTTCATCTATTTCAATCAATACAACTAAAAAATCGTTATTTATATTTATATCATAATAATTACAATACTTTATTATCTCATCTTCATCAAACTTTTCCTTTATCAAATCTACTAAAAAATCTTTTTTAGTAAGCTGTATTTTTATCTCTTGCAATATCATTTTTCCCATAAGTTCAATCAAATTTCGATTAGTTCCTTCACATTCTTTAAATGAAATAACTTTTTTCGCATCACAATTAACATAATAAATGTAATTTTCTCCCTCAATTACTTCATCTCTAATTATTTTTTTATTGGCTATAAATTTATCTATTAATCCTACTTTATCTTTTTTTGTACTCTCTATTATATAACCACTATCATCAATTAAATTAACTTCTATATCAATATTACTTATTATATCACTAAATAAATTGCTGACTTTTCTTTGAAGCATTTTTATCACCTTTCAAATCAAACTAAATAAAGCAGAAAAACTAGTAACTAGTTTTTCTGCTTTATTATACCACAACTAAAATATAGCTTTTTCACTTTCTTTATCGAATATATGAATTTTTTCTTTTTCAAATGAAATTTTCACATTCTCTCCAATTCTCACTTTCATATCTGGAGCTACCCTTGCGATAAATTCTCTATCATTTAGTCTTAAATATAAATATGATTCAGAACCCAAAGTTTCAACTACTTCAATATTTGCACCAAATCTATTTTCACTACCTTTATCATCTGATGCTAAATATATATTTTCCGGTCTAATTCCCAATACATAATCTCTACTTAAATCTTTATCTTTTAACAATTTAGCCTTATCTTCAGGCAATTGTACTTTATTTCCATTAAATACTGCATATAGTCCACCATTTTCCTCAGTAATTTTGCAGTCAATAAAATTCATTTGAGGCGAACCAATAAAAGAAGCAACAAATATATTTGCTGGATGATTGTAAATAGTTTGTGGGTCTGCAACTTGCTGAACAATTCCATCTTTCATAACTACAATTCTAGTACCCATTGTCATTGCTTCAGTTTGGTCATGAGTTACATAAATAAAAGTAGTTTGAAGTCTATTATGAAGTTTATTGATTTCAGCCCTCATTTGAACTCTAAGTTTAGCATCTAAATTTGATAATGGTTCATCCATCAAAAATACTTTTGGTTCTCTAACTATTGCACGACCTAATGCTACTCTCTGTCTCTGTCCACCAGATAACTGTTTAGGCTTTCTGTCAAGAAGATGCTCTATATCTAATATTTTAGCAGCTTCATGAACTCTCCTCTTTATTTCATCTTTAGACTTTTTTCTAAGTTTCAATCCAAAAGCCATATTATCAAATACTGTCATATGCGGATAGAGAGCATAATTTTGAAAAACCATTGCTATATCCCTATCTTTTGGCGGTATGTCATTTACAAGCCTGTCTCCTATGTATAACTCCCCTGAAGATATTTCTTCTAATCCAGCTATCATTCTTAAAGTAGTTGATTTACCACAACCTGAAGGTCCAACTAACACTATAAATTCTTTATCCTCTATTTCAAGATTTAAATTTTTAACAGCATGATAACCGTTAGGATAAATCTTTTCAATATTTCTCAAACTTAAACCAGCCATATTATAATTCATTCCTTTCTAAGTAAACTTATTCCTGCTATAAAATCATTTTCCTTCGTTTATTATTATAAATATAAACTACTTAATAAGTAAATTATCGAATTATACAAAAAAATAGACTTATTTTTATTAATTTTTACAATAAATTTTAAAACTGTAAATTTCAATATCTTTTAATTTGCTTTGTATACAAAATACGCAATAAAATATGTTATAATGTTATCTAGATTAAATTTTTATATACAGGTGATTATATGAATCTACAATATCTAAAAGCTTTTTATGTAACAGTAAAGGCTAATAGTATATCTAAAGCAGCTAAAATTTTACATCTTACTCAACCCGGTCTAAGTATGCAGATACAATCTTTAGAAAAAGAATTGGGAGTTAGTTTGCTAAATAGAAGTAATAAAGGTGTTGAACTCACAGAAGCAGGTAGAGTTGTATTTGATTATGCAACTACTATTCTCTCTCTACAAGATAATATAGAAAGAGATTTAGAAAATTTAAAAACTGATAAAAAGCACTTATTATTAGGATCTTGTAAAGCTATTGGAGAATATGCTCTTCCATGTAGTATATATGTTTACAAACAAAATAATAAAGATATAGACATTAATCTAGAAATTAGCAATACAGAACAAGTTGTTGAAAACTTAATCAGTAAAACTGTAAATATTGGAATTCTTCATGGAAAAGTTGATAATCCAGAAATAATTATTCAAAAAATTACAACTGACAGACTGTTATTAGTTACTTCTCTACCACTTGTTAAAAATAAAGTAAATCTTAATGAACTCACCCGCTTACCTTTAATTTTTAGAGAAAAGGGTTCAGGTACCAGAAAAACCATCTTAAATTCACTAAAGAAACATAATATAAAATATGACGATTTAAATATAATATACGAACTTAATTCTATGGAAGCAATCAAAACTTCTGTTATTTCGGGAAAAGGCATATCCTTTATACCTGAACTGACTATAAAAAGAGAACTAAAAGATGGAATACTAAAAGCTATTGAAATAGAAAATTTAGAAATACTAAGTGAATTTTACATTTCTTATACAAAAGACCATGCTTTAACTCCTTATGAAAAAGATTTTATTAAATTTATTAATTCTTCTAAAAGAGGATTTTGTTAAAAACAAAAGTGCCATATTGGCACTTTTGCTTGTACAACTTCTTTAATTTTAAATCATTTTACTTAAATCTTATTTTAATCCTACATTATAACAAATATTTAAATAAAATTTTTGAACCCATCCAAGCACCTATAAACAAAAACACAGCAAAAACCCATCCATGTAATGAAAAAGATGGTATAGCACTAAAATATGCACCTGTATTACATCCAAAAGCAATTCTGCTACCATACCCCATCATTACTCCACCCATTAAGCCAAAAATCAATTGTCTTTTGTTTTTTATCTTTTTTAATTTAAATTCTGAAGCTAATAAAGATGATATTAGTGCTCCAAAGATGACAGCCAAATTAATAACAGTATAACTATTATTTAAAAAAGTCTGTCCTCTATCCAGACCATTATTATAAACACTAAAATAATACCAGCTTGAAATATCTATTCCAAATAGCTGTAGAAACCAGACTCCCCAATAGAGAAACCCAGTAGTTATTTCCCAAGTATTACCTGTCGTAATAAGTAAAATAACATTTAATAGCGCAAGCATTATTCCCCCAATTATATACGACCAGGGTTTTTTAAACACTTTTTTATATAATGTCATAATACCACCCTATCTTCTTTTCTCTATATAAATTTCCCATTCTCCATCACCTACTTCGATATAATCTATATTATGTCCATGTTTTTTTGCCCATTCTACTACATTAGTTATAGAACAATTATGATCAGTTTCCATTATTAAAATATCTCCTATTTTCATTTTTTCAAGCTTTTTAATAGCTTTAAGAAGTGGAATTGGACATACTTCATGCATACAATCTATTCTTACCTCTGCCATATAACTCCTCCTAATTACATAGACATTAAATTATTATGTTTTTCATACCAATCAGCCAATATATATAATGCAATTAATACTGCAATCTGAATTATCATAGCCATAGGTAGTCCTATAATCTCTGGAAAATAAATAATTGATGTTTTTGAAATAACAACTTTATCCCAAAAATTAAAATCTCTTGCACCTAAAATTGTACCTGCAATAAACCCTATAAGTACTACTAATTGTAATTGAAATCCTTCCCCTATCCTCATAAGCGTACCGCTAGCACATCCTCCAGATACAACCATACCTATGCCAAATAATACTGCTCCAATTGCCGTATGAATACCTACAGGACTTAACTGTCCGGGTATATCAGCTATATTTATATTTTCACAAGTTAAATATTTATACTGTACAAATCCAAATCCTATAGTAGAAATTATAAATGCAACAATAACTGCCTTTAATATAGATGTACTTCCAACTAGTATCGGGTCTCTAAAACTAGCTGTAAAACAAAATCTCGACCTTTGAAGAACAAAACCTATCAAGAGTCCTATTATCCAAAAAGAGCTATATAAAGAATTATTATAAATAAAAAATATCAATATTATAAGTGCAATTAAAATACACAATAAACCATATATGACTTGATTTTTTTTCTTTTTATATTCTCTCCTTCTTTTTTTAAGTTCTTCTATTCTGCTACTACTCAATATGTGTTCACCCCTTATTAGAAAACATTAAACAAATACATCTATCTCACACTTTATATTGTAACAGCATTTATAGTAAAATTAAAAGTAATAAATAATGGTTTTATAATAAATATGAAAAATAAAGACAAGCCTTTTTGGCCCGTCTTTATTCCTTAATTAACACCTGTTTTTCTAAATCATTATAAAATACTTAATTTTCATTAGATACTTTTTCAGTATCTTCCTTTAATGCTTTAAACAAAGAAATACATGCAAATATCATTACAAATATAAATGGAAATGCAGCCGCTATTGAACCAATTTGTAACGTTTTCAAACCACCTGCAAGAAGAAGTGCTGTAGCAAGTAGTGATTGAACAATTCCCCATATTATTTTCTTTCTGCTAGAAGGATTAAGATTTCCTTCAGATGTAAACATACCTAAAACAAATGTAGCAGAATTTGCTGATGTAATAAAAAATGTACATAATAAGAATACAGCAATCAATGATACAATACTTCCCAATGGATAATATTTTAAAACTCCAAATAAAGTTGTTGCAGGATTTTTAGCTAATCCTTCCAAAGTAGATAAATCTGTAGTATTTATTAAATCTATACCTAATACACCAAATATAGCAAACCAAACAAAAGAAGCTAGTGACGGAGCTACGATAACCCCTATAATAAATTCTCTAATTGTTCTACCTCTAGAAATACGTGCTATAAATGTTCCTACAAATGGAGCCCAAGCTATCCACCAAGCCCAATAAAATATCGTCCAACCATTTATCCATGAATTATCTCCAAATGGCTCAATATGTAAACTTTCTCTTACAAAGCTTCCCATATACATACCCATTCCATTTATCAAAGCATTTACCATTTTTACAGTAGGTCCTATCAAGAAAGAACCTAACAATATTGCAATTGCAGCTAGTAAATTAATATCAGATAAAAGTTTTATACCTTTTTCTATACCGCTTACTGCTGTCCATATGTATATTATTGTTATAATAATAATAATTATTATTTGAACTAACTGTGTTTCTGGTATTTTAAATAGATAATTAAGTCCGCTATTTATTTGAAGAGTTCCAAGTCCTAGTGAAGTAGCAACACCCGCAACTGTAGCAAACACTGCAAATATATCTATCAATTTACCTATAAATCCATTTACACCTTTTTCACCTATCAAAGGTATAAATATACTGCTTATAAGTCCCGGTTTATTTTTTCTAAATTGAAAATAAGCCAGTGCAAGACCTATAATACTATAATTAGCCCATGGATGAAAACCCCAATGTGCAAATGACACTCTCATAGCAAAATTAGCTGCTTCAGAAGAGCCCGGCTCTAATCCCGGTGGAGAAACAAAGTGCGATAAAGGCTCTGCTACACCCCAAAACACTAAACCTATACCCATACCTGCACCAAAGAGCATTGCAAACCATGAAGTAGTACTATAATCAGGTTTAGAATCATCTGGTCCAAGCTTTATATTACCATATTTACTAAAAGCAAGTATTAATGCAAAACATACAAATATAAACATTGCTAAAAGATACGACCACCCAAAATTGTTAGTTAAAAATTTAAATAATCCATTTGCTGCAATAGAAAAACTATTTTTAAATAAAATCCCCCAAATAACTATTGCAAATACAATTAAAAGTGAAATATAATAAACTATGTTATCTTTTTTTTTCGTCACTACTACTCGCCTCCTTTTAAGATTAAATTATAGTGCTAGTTAATAAGAACTAGCACTATAATTCTCTACATCATTATATTTTAACCTTAAAAACAGTTTGATCTTCTATATCAGTTTCTAATGCTTCAAGTGCTACACCTACTCTATGATATCTGAGTTTCCACTGCTGTTCCTTTGAAGTATTTGGATCACCTAATGGATATGGAATTGAAATTGTAGGTACTATTCTATTTGAACCAACTGTTTTTGCAACTGGAATGAGGTTAGCCATTTGAACTACAGGTATTCCAGCTTTTTCAATCTCTTTAACTATCGTTGCACCGCAACGAGTACAAGTACCTCATGTAGATGTAAGTATAACTGCATCTACTCCAGTAGCTTTCATGTGTTCAACCATTTCTCTACCCATTCTTGCTGCTTCTGCTTGAGTAGTACCTGTTCCTACTGTAGTATAGAAATAATCATGTACTTTTCCTATTCTTCCTTCCTTTTCATACGCTCTAAGCGCATCTAATGGCACTACTCTATTTGGGTCTTCATCAGCTGCAGCAGGGTCATATCCAGCATGAATAGTTTTAAATACTCCTGCTTCTAAACGGTCTAAACCAGATACATTATATTTACCCCATCTTGTAGCTGATGCTGATTGAATTTTATCTGGGTTGTCAACAGGTACTATACCACCTGATGTTGCCAAAGCTATAGTAGCTTTGCTCAAGTCTTTAATAGCAGGTGCTATAGGTACTCTATCTAATTTAGGCATTGGAAGTTCACTAACAAATTCTTCTCCACGAATCTTTTTCAAAAGCATATCAATAACTCTATCAGCAGCTGTTACTGGTGGATTGAGCCATATCTGATGTCTAATACCTCTTCCAAAATAACCTTCCTTTTCTGCTGGTAAAAGTTCTTCACCATTTAAAATCTTCTTTCCAAACTGTGCCATTTTTTTAATATCTTTTCTCATTGCAGCAGCACTTTTACCGCCTTTGAATATGTACATTTCTTTTCTGAACATCTCAACTCCAGGATTTTCATCATTCATTGAAGTAATTACAGGCACACCAAATTTTTCTTTTACTGCTTTACAAATATGTCCACATGCTGCACCATATCTACCAGCTCTAAATGCAGGTCCTGCAAAAAATATATCGAAATCTAAATCTTTTAAAAATCCTAAAATAGTTTCTATCGCTTCATCTTTCTTAGAACCCATGAAGTTATCTCCACAAATAATTGTATGAGTAACCTCTACATCATCACCTAATTGTTTATTAAGCTCCATTGCTGGTCCAACTAAACCTTCTATTATTTCAGGTGGATAATCAGCTTTATCTTCTCCTCCAATTTGTCCGAAAAATTGATTTATATAAAGAATTGCTTTTTTCATTATTTGCACCTCCTTAATATTCAGCCATTGTTTTAGTTGACCATCCAACTACTTGGTCACCACAGAACATTGAGTTATTTTCCATTATTATTGAACCGTCTTCTCTAACTGATGGACCTAATACTTCATCTCCTGCCCATCCTCCAGATAAACCATCTCTAGCTAAGGATTCTAATTCACCTATTACTGTTTCCATTGGTGGAAGCTCTATAAGTTCTGATACATTTCCACAAGAAACGATTGCATCAGCCTTAGGGTCAAGAGTTACAAGTGGCTGAGATGCTCCATCTCTTCCTGTACATTCATTTGTAAGTCCAACTGTTTTAATTCCTGCATCTTCTAAAGCTACTATACAAGCTATAAAATCTGCATCTGGATTTCCATATCCTTCTTCTGCTACTATAGCACTATCAGCTCCTAATGACTTAGCTATTTGAGCTACAAACTGTGCTGCTCTTTCTTTTTGCTCCAAGGCAACATTTAAGTTTGACATAATTACTCCTAAAAAGTTTAAAGTTTTTCCATGTTCTTGATATAATCTTCTTATCATAGGAAAATTTTGAAAATCATACGTAGACCACTTAGATGAACAAGGCATAAATGAACCTGAAATCATAGCTCCATCTAAAACTTCATTAGGATGCATAAATGTAGGAACCATATGATTACAATCCCATCCATATACCAAATCATTGTAACCCATTTCTTCCATTTGAGACTGTGGCTGTAATACCAATACTACACTTGGCAATTCATTTACCTTATTTGAGCGTTTTGTTATTGGCTCCAATTCATAAGTTTCTACCTCTTCTGGTTCCATATCTTTAACACAGCTTCCTATATATTCTGCCAGTCTCATTCCTGCCCATCTTAATGCACGATTTTTCTTCTGCTGCTCATGTTTTTCAAAATCCTCATCTGTATCTGCTACTAGACAGATATTTTTAAGTTGTGAAAAATATGTATACTTTGCTCCTTCTCCACTCATATCTATCAATCCGTCTTGGAAACCACCCCAATGTTTTCCAACTACTAATACACTACATCCTTTTAAAGCTAGAGTTCTTCCATTTCCAGCCTGCATAAGTTCACCTGTTACTCCCGGAAATACAGGACCTCCACCAACTCTGTATCTTGGTTCGATAGCTTCTTTAACTGGAACTATTCTAACTTTGTCACCCGGTTTTACTATCACTATATCGGCCTCTGTTATATGTTCATCTTCTCTTACTACGGCCAATGCCTCTTCTTTATTAATTGTTAATATTCCGTTTTCATACTTTGTCTTTTCTCCAAAAACAATATCTTTTACATAAAAATTTCCAAGTTCTAATTTCATCTTTACACTCCTTTCTCATAAATCTTTTTATAAATAAAATCTTAAGTTAATCAAATAACTAGAAAAGGTTTTCCAAAAAGTTTGTTATTTGATTAACCATCTTAATTATATCATAATCTTGATTATTAAGTAAATATATTTATGGAAATTTTTAATTTTTTCAGTATTCTTATATGAATAAAAAAATGGGCCTCATCTAAATAAAATCAGCCCACAAAAGTAAATACCTTATTTATGCAATTTTTAAGATAATTAACTTATATTACTATAAAATTCCTTCTTTCCTAACTTTGTTTAAAAAAGTATTCTTTAAATTATCAGTATTTTTCAATTCATCAAATAACCTATCATCTTTTACAACTTTAAGCCTAGCCTTTTTATCATTAAAATTAAATCCTTTTCCATTTGTATAAAGTATTCTGTTACTACCTACCGGCCAAAATACTCCTTCACACACTTCTTTATCTGCTTTAAAATATTCCGGTATGTTTAATGATATTTCATTTAAAATATCATCAGGATGACTATATTCCATATTTGTACTAAGAGCATTTGCCAACTTAACAATTATCTGCCAATTTTCAAGCTTACAAATTGGTTTTATCGCTCTATGTATTTTTTGTATCCTTCTTTCTGAACTCGTAAATGTTCCTCTAGATTCAACAAAACTTGCTGCCGGAAGTACTACATCAGCTTTTTTAGCAGTTTCAGTTAAATGTGTATCTTGAACCATCAAGAAATCTAAACCACTTAAATCAATATGAGGTATATCTTCTCCAAATACAAGTAATCCCTTGATATTTTTATTTCTAATTCCCTTAATTATTTCTTTTGAATCTTTACAAGTTCGCAATATATCACTAAGTCCTTGACTGTTATTATTAGGCTTAAGCTGAATAATACCACTACGTGCTTTACCAATATGACCTGAAACGACAGCTAAATTTGCAATAAGCCTTGCAGCACTAACTGTAATATTATTTTGTGCAAAAACTATGATTGCTTTTTTAGATTTACCATATATTTCAGCTATCTTTTTCGCTTCTTCACTAACTTTTATTCCTTTTAAATCTTTCTTTAATTCTTCAAATCCCAATACTCTTTTTTCATCTGAAACAAATCCACCATCTATTAGTGCCTTCATTATTTCTTTTAAAAATCTTACATTATTTTCTGGTGTAACTTTCATAAATGAATATTCATCAACCTGCGAAACAAATGGATTTATAGTTATTAGTTTTGCTCCATTATCTACTGCTTTCTTTATTTTAAGTCCTACAATAGTATAATCCTTTATTACATCTGAACCAATCAAAATAATAGTGTCTGTCGAAAGTAATTCGTCAAATGTATTTGTAGATGCATCATATCCTAATACATCCTTAATGCCTCCAATTCTCCTATTAAAAGAACATATATTGTCGGTTTTTAATACTTTACTAGCAAACTTTGATGCCAAATATATTTCTTCATTTGTATATCTATCTGAAATAGATACAGCTAAAGAATTGCTGCCATATAATAATGTCAAACTTTGTGCTTTTTTAGTTGTATATATAAAAGCCTCTTCCCAAGATACTTCTTGAAGTTTTCCTTCTTTACGAATTAATGGTTTCTTCAATCTCTCTTTTGTTGTCATTTCAAAACCAAATCTTCCCTTTATACATAAAAGTCCGCCATCAACTTTACTTTTTCTGCTTGGAAGAGAACGTAATAATAAATCTCCTCTTGTATTAAGGTCTATATTACAGCCTATACTACAATAAGCACAAATAGTTTTTGTAGTATTCGTCTTAACTGGAACAGATTTATCTATGTAAAGCTTCTCTCCTAATGCTCCAGTTGGACACACACTTATACACTGCCCACATGAAATACAGTCAGTCTCTTTTAAAGGACTATCCAGTGCAGGTCTTACAATTGTATCAAATCCTCTATTAACTAAACCTAATGCCCTTATTCCCATAACTTCTTCACAAATCCTTACACATAAACCACATAAAATACATTTATCAGGATTTCTATAAATAAATGGATGGTCTTCTTTTATTTCACGCTTATGAACTTCACCTGAAAATCTTTTCGGCTCTACATCATATTGATTTGCATATTTAATTAATTTACATTCAAAATAATCATGACATCCACATTCTAAACATCTCATTGCTTCTTTTTTAGCATCTTCTTCAGTATAGCCCTTTACAATTTCTTCAAAATTATGTTTTCTTATATTTGCTCTAAGATGAGGCATTGCCGGTCTGTATACTTTCCTTATGTGCTCAAAATCATCTTCTTTTAAATCATCTCTTTGAACATAATACGGCTTTTTATACGGAATAACTTCTCCCTCCAAATATCTGCATATAACCTGTGCAGCTCTCTTTCCTTCTCCTATAGCCTCTATTGCTATACTTGGTCCTTTATTTGTAGCATCTCCACCAGCAAAAACTCCCGGTATATTAGTTAAAAAAGTATTTTCATCTGTATGTATTGTTCCCTTTTTAGTTAACTCTAATTCTTCAAAACCTTCTATATCAACCTTTTGCCCTATAGAACAAATAACTGAATCCACTTCTATTATTTCTTCTTCACCTTTAATAGGAACGGGTTTTCTCCTTCCGCTTTTATCTGGTTCTCCTAACTTCATCTTTTGAAGCCTTATCTTCTTCACTCTGCCATTTTCACCTATTATTTCAATAGGTTCTACAAGAAATTTAAAAATAACTCCTTCTTCTTCTGCCTCCTTAACTTCAACTTCCTCTGCTGGCATTTCTACTTTTGTCCTTCTATATAAAGCATATACTTTCTTCGCTCCAAGTCTTATAGCAGTTCTACATGCATCTATTGCAGTATTTCCTCCACCAACTACTGCTATTCTATCTCCAGTTTTAATAGGTTCATTTACAGCAAATTTAGTTAAAAAATTTATTCCACCAATAACTCCTTCTAAATCTTCTCCCGGACAATTTAAACTTGAACTCCTCCATGCTCCTATTGAAATATATACAGCATCAAACTGTTCTCTTATATGACTTAATTTAACATCTCTACCTATTCTTATGTTAGTGAGCATCTTAACTCCCATTTTTTCAATAATTTTTATTTCTTTATTGAGAATTTCTTTAGGAAGTCGATATTGAGGAATACCATATCTTAACATTCCTCCCATCTCAGGCATCGCTTCATAAATTACTACCCTATGACCTTCCTTTGCCAAATAGTATGCAGCTGTAAGTCCACTAGGCCCGCCACCTATAACTGCAACTCTCTTTCCTGTAGCTGGCTTAATTTCTGGAATAAATACATCTTCATCTTTTAAATCCATATCTGCAACAAACCTCTTTAACCATGCTATAGCAACAGGTTCTTCTACTAATCTCCTTCTACATGCATCTTCACAAGGATGAGGACATATTCTTCCTATACTAGCAGGAAGAGGTATTTGTTCCTTTATAAGCTTTAAAGCTTCCTTATATTGTCCATTTGCAATAAGTCCCACATATCCCTGACAATCCGTATTTGCAGGACATGCTAACATACATGGTGGTCTACAATCTCCAACATGGTCAGATAAAAGAAGTTCTAAAGCTATTTTTCTTGAACTTTTAACTCTTTCTGTATTTGTTTCAATAACCATACCTTCTTTTACTTCAGTAGAACATGCCCTTAAAAGCTTTGAAACACCTTCAACTTCAACTACACAAAGCCCACATCCTCCATACTGTTTTACTCTTTCATCATGACAAAGAGTAGGTATTTCTATGCCATTTTCCCTTGCAACTTCTAATATCGTTTGTCCTTTTCTCCCCACTACCTCTTTTCCATTTATATTTAGTCTGACCTCAAACATGAAAATTCCTCCTATTTCAAATTAATCAACTACTATTGCATTGAATTTACAAACCTCTTTACATTGACCGCATTTTATACATTTTTCTATATCAATTTTATGAGGTTTTTTCTTTTCTCCTTCAATAGCTCCTACCGGACAAGTTTTAGCACATAATCCACAGCCTACACATTTATCTTTTAAAATATTATAATTTAAAAGGTTTACACATTTTTTAGCAGGACATTTTTTGTCATAGATATGCTTTTCATATTCATCTCTAAAATACCTTATAGTACTTAATACCGGATTAGGTGCAGTTTGTCCAAGTCCACACAAAGAGCCTTCTTTTATTTTAGTTCCCAACTCCTCTAAAAGCTCTATATCTCCCGGTTTTCCATTACCTTCACAAATACGTGAAAGTATTTCTAACATTCTCTTTGTACCTATTCGACAATGTATACATTTACCACAAGATTCTTTACGAGTAAATTCCAAGAAAAATCTCGCCATATCTACCATACATGTAGTTTCATCCATTACTACCATTCCGCCAGAACCCATTATAGCTCCTGTCTTATTTATAGATTCATAATCAATTGGTGTATCTATAAGATGGCTTGGTATACATCCACCAGATGGTCCACCCATCTGAACTGCTTTAAAATCCTTACCATCTACTATTCCTCCGCCTATATCATAAATAATTTCTTTAATACTCATTCCCATAGGGACTTCAACTAATCCACTATTTCTAATTTTTCCTGTAATTGCAAATACCTTTGTTCCTTTGCTTCCTTCTGTTCCCATAGAAGCAAAAGCTTTTCCTCCATGAATAAATATCCAAGGAATATTTGCAAATGTTTCAACATTGTTTATATTACTTGGTTTTTGCCAATATCCTCTTTGTGCTGGAAATGGTGGTTTTAATCTTGGCATGCCTCTTTCTCCTTCAAGTGAGGCAATAAGTGCAGTTTCTTCACCACATACAAATGCTCCTGCTCCAGCTTTAATTCTCAAATCAAAATCAAATCCCTTACCTAAAATATTTTTACCTAAAAAACCTCTTTCTCTAGCTTGACTAATTGCCTTTTCTAGTCTTTTAATGGCAAGAGGATATTCAGCTCTTACATATATAACACCTTCACTAGCTCCTATTGCATATGCCCCTATTAACATTCCTTCTATAACACTATGAGGGTCGCCCTCTAAGATACTTCTATCCATGAAAGCTCCCGGATCACCTTCATCTGCATTACATATGATATATTTAGGATAATTTGTTGCCTTTCTAGTCGCATCCCATTTAAACCAAGTTGGAAAACCTGCTCCACCTCTACCTCTTAAACCTGAAATTTTAACTTCTTGAATTACATCATTAAAATTCATTTCCTTTAAACATTTTTCAATGGCTTTATACCCATCTCTTTCGATATAATCATCAATAGATTCTGGATTTATAAGTCCACAATTTCTAAGTGCAATTCTCTTTTGCCTTTCTAAAATTGTCTTATCCTGCTTTGAAATCATATATTTACTGACTTTTTTATTTTTCTTAATATGGCTCTCAATAATTTCTTTAACCATTTCAGGTTTTACATTTACATAAGTCGTTTTTATCCCCTTATCGTCTATAATGTCAACAATAGGTTCTAAATAGCACATTCCTATGCATCCAGTAATGCTGACATCTACTTTAACTCCTAACTTACTTACTTCATTTACTATTGCATCATGAACTTCATTTGCACCTGCTGCTATACCGCAACTGCCCTTTCCAATAATAACCTTCATTTTTAATCCTCCTTAGACCCTTTCTCCTTTTTCCTTATTTCTCTTATAATTTCCCTCGCCTTATCAGGTGTAAGGTTTCCATAGGTCTCTCCATTAATCATCATAACTGGCGATAAACTACAACAACCCAAACAAGCTACATTTTCAAAAGTAAATAAATTATCTTCAGTCGTTTCACCTTCCTTTATACCTAATTCCTCACATAGTGCTTTTTCAATATTTTTTGAACCATTTACATGACAAGCAGTTCCTTGACATAACATGATTATGTATTTACCAACATTATTTAATCTAAATTGAGTATAAAAAGTTGCTACTCCATATACTTTTGAAGGTTTTATATTCATCTCTTTTGCAACATATCTTAAAACTTCCTTTGGTAAATATGAATAAACTTCTTGAACCTTTTGAAGAACAGTAATTAAACTTCCCTGTACATTCTTATACTTTTTCAATATGTCACTTATTTCTTTAAATTTTTCATTTTTACTATCTTTACAGCACACCAATAATTTCACTCCTCACTATTAGTTTTAAAAAGGTAAATTTTAAAACAATTCAAAATCTTCCTTCGATATTATTTTGAATATTCTAACTCTTTTAGTTAAAAAAAATTAAAATCAAAAAAAATATTAATGCTAATGTGATTATACCGTAGTATAATAAATCCAATGGCAAGTCTGTCTATATTTTATCATAAGCATGATTATATTGTAAACATGTTTGTGATAAATTTTTGATAATCTTTTCCTAAAATTTATTTTTTTAAAGAATATTTTTTTACAAAATTATTTAAGCTCATAAATTATAATAAAAAAAAGCAGTGACAAATCAATGATGCCACTTGCTTTTAGCTATTTACAAAAAATAACATTAATATAAAACAGTATGAAATTGTTGTTATTTTTTTAACATAACAAGATTTACTTACTATAATTTATGAAATGAATTTTTATTTTTTAACATGCATTTCCCTCTTTAGCAATAAAACCTTCTTTAGCAAGAACAGAAACAGCTCTGTCTAATTTTTCTTCATTAACAAGTACTATAGGTCCTGTACAGCCCATTCCACTTTCAGCATATATTCCTTCTTTCCAAAGAACTTTTACTGCTTCTTCAAGGTCCATTATGTCTATTCCTGATATTGAACCGGTAACTACTTCTTTAGGCGGCTGCTTTATTTCTTTTTCTTCTTCTACTGCTGTTTTTTTGCTTTCTTTTGTAAGTCCACTTAATATTTCGTCTAGTTTTGCTTTCTTTGCTTTTTCATATTCTTCTTTTATTATTTCTTTTAGGTTGCCTTCTGCTAGTCTTGCTGCATATTTTAGTGCATTTGCTACTACTGGTGCTCCTGATGCTCTTGAGAGTATTAGTATTGTTCTATCATATCCTTCTCCTATTCCCGGTCCATATCCGTATCCTAATGCTTCGTAGCTTCCTCCTGTTGTGTATGATGAGAATATTTTCATCATTATATTTCCTGTAAGTGTGTCTGTTACCATTACGTCTACTGCTCCTTTTAGGAGGTCGTTCCCTCTCATTATACATCCTCCATCGGAGCGTGTTGATTCTCCAAAGTTTATTTCGTATCCATTTTCATTAAGTTGTTTTAGGGCTCTTTCTACTTGTCTTGCTCCGTCTACGTTTAATATTCCCACGCTTGGTTTTTTTATTCCCATTGCTTTTGCTGTTATTATTCCGTATATTGCATTTT
>NZ_FRAJ01000023.1 GCF_900142285.1 Caminicella sporogenes DSM 14501
GGCGAATAGGGTCTTTGGCACCACGACCATGAGTTAGATTATAATTCTTTTCTACTTCCTCTATGACAAATGAAAAGTCTACTAGTTCTTTGATTTTGCGAAGTATGTGATCTTTTTGAATAAGTATATCATATAAGTCAGCATATTTGCTAATCATCATTTCTTGTTGCCTTTTTAGCATAATAAGTCTCTCCTTTATTTTTTCTATACTTATTATATTCGACATCTACTCCCTAATCTCCTTTTTGCCACTTAAAAAACCTTATCATAATTTCTTATGATAAGGTTTGACTTTTTCAGTGACCTCGATTTAATCCACTGTTTTAAATTCCTGTAAAATATATTTTATTTTTATCAGTTAATCATAAACTCAACAATCTGTTTTTTTACTGAGAAAGCTTATTTTTCTTCTTCCATGATAAAATAGATTCTTCAATCATTGCTATATGAGTTTGGGCATATTCTTGAGCTTTTTCACAATCTCTTTTTGAAATAGCTTCTACTATTGCTTGATGATACTTTAAAAGCTGTTCATGTTCACTATATTCATTAAAGTAAATTACTCTAAATCTTTGAAATTGCTCATGTAATCCTTGAACAATCTGCATTAACTTACTATTCTTTGAACCCTCTATTATTTTATCATGAAACTGTTTATCCAATTTTATCATCTCTTCTCTATCTTTACTTTCAATAGAATTTTCAAATTTCTCTAATATACCTTTGAGCTCTTCTATTTCTTCTTCACTCATCCGCTCTGCTGCAAGATAAGCTGCCAATCCTTCTAAAAACATTCTGACTTCTAAAACATCTAAAACGTCTTTAATTGATAAATCAGCTACATAAGCTCCTTTTCTCGGTATCATTTCTACTAATCCTTCTAATTCAAGTTTTCTTATAGCTTCTCTGATAGGAGTACGACTTACTCCTAACTGTTCTGCAAGCTGAAGCTCCATAAGCCTTTCACCCGGTTCTAATTCACCATTTAATATAGAATTTCTCAAGTATTCAAATACTACTTCCCTTAGTGGTTTATAATTCTGGAGTCCTAATTTTTTCGTTTTTGATTCCTTCATTTTACTGCCTCCCGTTATAAGAGCTAACCAAAAAAGTTTGTTTATATAATAATTTCAATTTCTCATAGGCAGACTTTGCTTTGTCATAATCTTTAAAAATTCCAAAAACACTCGGTCCGCTACCGCTCATTATACTACCTAAAGCCCCATATTGAAGCATTTTATTTTTTATAACCTTAACTACAGGATATTTTTTTTGAATACCTTCTTCAAACACATTACAAAGTTCTTTCGATACATCATAAATATTATTCTCTTTTAATGCTCTTAGTAATGCCTTCGTATTAGGTCTTCTCTTAATGTTTTTAAGATTTAAATTATTATATGCCTGTGCAGTTGATACACTTACACTAGGTTTAGAAAGCACTATCCACCCTTTTTTAAATCCTTTAATTGGAGTGAGTATTTCACCTATACCCTCAGCTAAAGCACATCCACCAAGTATGCAAAATGGCACATCTGCACCTATAAAAGCTCCCAAATTCATCATATCTTTTAAAGTAAGACCTAAGTCAAACATTTTATTAATTCCTTTAATAACTGCTGCTGCATCTGTACTACCACCTGCTAAACCTGCAGCTATGGGAATACTTTTTTTTATATAAATATATATTCCACTACTAATATTATACCTCTTTATCATTAAATCTGCAGCTTTATAAGCTATATTTGATTCATCTGTGGGTAAAAACCTAGAATTTGTTTTGAGTTTTATCCCTTTATCTATTTTTTTTAAATAAATTTCATCATAAAGTTCTATCTGCTGCATTATCATCTCTACATTATGGTATCCGTCATCTCTTTTATTTAATACATCTAATGACAAATTTATTTTAGCTCTTGCTTTTAATCTTAATTCATCCATTAATTATACCCCGCTTTTGATTACAAGTTCCAATTTGTAAGTTTCATGTTACATATTCCAAATTGCAAGTCTTTGAAGCTATCTTCTATTGTCTTTTTAATTCTAATTTTAACTCTAAATTCTAACTAATATTGATTTCGTATACTGAATACAAAATTCATAGTACACACTAATTATATTATAAACAAAAAATCCGTAGTAGACTACGGATTTTTTTAGTATTTTAAATAAAAGTATAAATTTACATCTTATACTCATATGTTTTCTGAATTATTATTTTATCTCCAGGCTTAACTGAATCACCATCTGATATATCATTTGCATGAAGTATTTCTTTTATTGTTGTGTTATATCTCTTTGCAATATTCCAAAGATTATCTCCTTCTTGAACAAAATATACTGTTATACTGGCATTGTTATCTTCTACTACTTCTTCTCCTAAATCTTCAATATTTGTTATTACTTCTACTTCACATTCTTCACTAGCTTCTGAATAAATATTGAGGTCAAATTTAACTTCTACTTGTTTAGAATTAATTGATGAAAAATCTACATTTTCTATACTTAGTCCGGCACTGGCCATCATATTTCCGTTAACACCCGGTATTTCTACATAATGCCTAAATGGTACTTCTGTACTGAATGCACGAATTTCCATATCTTCAGTATCAGCTATATATAATACATCTACATTTATAAATCCTTCTACTATATTCTTTTCATCAACTAACTTATAATCAGTAATCATAGGTTTTGCTTTTACAGTAAATATTTTGAAAACATTTGGATAATTTTCTGGTATATCTAAAATTTCTTTTACAACTGTATGTGAAGAATTTCTTCCAATATTTCTTAAGAATTTTATATTATTCTTTTCAATCTTAATACTTCTTGAAGGACAATATGCATCTAATATTACTTCTTCTTCATCCTTGTAATAAACTTTAGCATCTGTCTTTAAAACTACTTCTAAATAATATACTTTATTCTTTTCTTCTATATTTTTTTTGACTTCAACAAATACTTCATCAACGATTACATTTGCCATACACTCCATATCACTTAATGCTTTTGGCACTTCAACAAAATGATTAAATGGAATTTCTTGTTTTATCTCTTGGACAGGATTTCTTGGTTCTTCTGTTAAATATAGCATAGTTAATTTAATATTTCCCCCAACTATGACTTTTCCATCTGTTACCCTTACTTCATTAACAACTGCTATACCTTTAGTTTCTAATACTTCAGCTATTTCAGGAGTTTCTTCTGCCAATTCAAAAGTTTCTCTTAAAACTGTTTGAGCTAAGTTACTTCCAATTTTTCTATCGTATTTTAAATTTTCTTTTAATACTTGTATATTATCTAATCCTTCTATTTTTTTTAGTATACTTATATCTTCTGTTTTAAAAGTTTTGCCTGTCAAATTTAAAACGGCTTTAAGAGAAATTTTTCTCTCATTTGCTATGTTATAATCAATATGCTCTATTGTATAATCTATTTCCGGCTCCATTCCTCCATCTATTTCATCTATTTCAATATTTTGCGTAAAACTAGCCAAGGCTTTCATATTATGTACAGGCATTTGTGAATTTGCACCTGCATAAAGTATATTAAAGTTTACCACACCATCAATAACTATTTTCCCCTGAATGATTTCCTTATCTAAAATATTAATTTTTCCTTCAACGGATAGTACTTCTGAAATATCTGGCTTAGAATCAGGTACAACTGCATCTACTTCAACCATAGCTTGAACATTCTCCATTCCAACCATTCTATCTAATTTAATAATTTCTCTAACCACATTTGCGGACATTAGCCTTCATCCCCCTTACGATTTACTATAAAATTCCTAATATATTAATATTTTATGGACACAAAAATATACCAAAAAGTTTTATAATTGAATAATAAAAAAGAAGTGGAAATTTAATTTCCACTTCTTTTTTATTTTACTACTAATGTACCTGTCCTTCCTTCTATCCCATCTGCTGCCTTTTCAAGAGCAGTAATAAGTGCCTTTCTTCCTTCTTTAGACTGTGCAAATTTAATTGCAGCTTTTACCTTAGGAAGCATTGAACCCGGAGCAAAATGCCCTTCTTCAATATATTTCTGTGCTTGTTCAACAGTTAATTTATCTAATTCTTTTTGATTAGGTTTTCCAAAATTAATAGCAACTTTTTCTACAGCTGTTAAAATAATAAGATAATCAGCATCCAAAATTTCAGCTATTTTCTCACTTGCAAAATCTTTATCTATAACTGCTGGAACTCCTATCAATTTGTTACCTTCTTTTACTACGGGAACTCCTCCCCCACCTACTGTAATAACTATATGTCCACTTTCTACTAATGTTCTGACAATTTCTTTTTCTGCAACATCTATTGGAAGCGGTGATGGTACAACTCTTCTCCAACCTCTACCTGCATCTTCTTTTACTATATATCCCTTTTCTTTAGCTAACTTTTCAGCTTCTTCTTTTGAATAAAATGCACCTATCGGTTTTGTCGGATTTTCAAATGCCGGATCATTTTTATCTACTATGACTTGAGTAATCACAGTAGCTATTTCTTTATCTATATTTCTATTTAACAGTTCTTCTCTTATGGCATTTTGAAGGTGATAACCAATATATCCTTGACTCATAGCCCCACACTCTGGAAAAGGCATTTCAGGAGTTTTTGCTTCTGTTTTAGAAGCAATCTCCATTGCCAAATTTATCATACCTACTTGAGGACCATTTCCATGTGCTATTATAACTTCATTTCCCTTTTCTATTAAATCAACTATTGGTTTAGCTGTTTTCTTTACCAATTTCAATTGCTCTTTTGGTGTCTTTCCAAGTGCATTTCCTCCTAATGCAACTACAATCCTCATCTAAAAACCTCCTTTTAAGGTTGCAGGTAACAGATTTCAAATGACAAATTTAACTTTATATTTTTTAATATTTCAAATTACTATATTAAAATCTGTTACCTGCTAGCTGTTATTTATTTTATTTCCCAATTGTTGCAACCATAACAGCCTTTATTGTATGCATTCTATTTTCTGCTTCATCAAATACAACTGAATGTTTGCTTCTAAACACTTCATCTGTAACTTCCATTTCTTCTAATCCAAATTTCTCATATATGTCCCTGCCTATTGTTGTATTAATATCATGGAAAGATGGTAAGCAATGCATAAAAATTACATCTGGATTGCCTGTCTTTTTAATCATTTCCATATTTACTTGATATGGTTTTAAAAGTTTAATTCTTTCTTCAAACCTATCTTCTTCACCCATTGATACCCAAACATCTGTATAAATAGCATCTGCTCCTTTTACTCCTTCATCTATATTTTCTGTAAACTCTATTTTTGCTCCAGTTTCTTTAGCTACTTCTCTCATTTCATTTATTAATTCTTCAGTTGGAAATAACTCTTTTGGAGCTACCCCTACAAAATGCATACCCATTTTTGCAGCACCTATCATTAGTGAATTTCCCATATTATTTCTTGCATCTCCAACATACACAAGTTTTACTTTGTTGAATGGCTTATCTACATGCTCCATAATAGTCATAAAATCTGCTAATATCTGAGTAGGATGATACATATCAGTAAGTCCATTCCAAACTGGTACTCCTGCATGTTTAGCAATTTCCTCTACTGTCTCCTGCTTAAATCCTCTAAATTCAATACCATCATAATATCTTCCTAAAACTTTAGCTGTATCTTCAATTGACTCTTTTTTACCCATCTGACTGTTGCTTAAGAAGGTAACGTTTGCCCCTTCGTCATACGCTGCTACTTCAAAAGCACATCTAGTTCTTGTAGAAGTTTTTTCAAACAAAAGAACTATATTCTTTCCTTCAAGTAAGTTGCCTTTTACTCCTGCTCTCTTTTTTCTCTTAAGATCCATAGCTAAATCCAAAAGATATTTAATTTCCTGTGAAGTAAAATCCTTTAAAGTTAAAAAATGTCTTCCCTTCAAATTTACTGGCATACATATTCCTCCTTGTATTTATAGGTTTTAAATATCATAAATATCAAGTAACAAGTTAAAATCGTTATTCTAGGATTTTTAAAAACTATTATAAACTCATGCTATCTGTAAGACACCGCTTTATTTATATATTTTCTATATATTTTCTCTAACAAGCGGCATACTCATACATCTCGGACCTCCACGTCCACGTACTAATTCTGAACCTGCAATCTCTACAACTTCTATTCCATGTTTTCTAAGCGTATTATTTGTAACTTCATTTCTATCATAAGTTACAACTACTCCCGGAGCTATAGCCAATGTATTTGTACTATCATTCCACTGCTCTCTTGCGGCTGTTATATCATCTCCACCACCACTTTGAATTAATTGAATTGAAGGAAGTTTCAAAGCTTCCTTTAACGAATTTTTTAGTGTTCCCATAGGCCTTACCTTCGGATAATCCTTTGAATTTGGAGTCAATTCAAACACTTTGATTTTGTTCTCTATTCCCGGATAAATAGTAAATTTATCATAATCTATCATAGTAAACACCGTATCTAAATGCATATATACTCTTGTAAAGGGAATTTGAATCGCAAGTACCTTTTTTATTTTTTCATCTTTACTAAATAAATTGTTAGCTAAAATTTCAATTGCCCTTGCAGATGTTCTCTCACTACATCCAACAGCAATAACTTCATCACTTAAAACAAGTATGTCTCCACCTTCTATGCTATATGGACTCGTATAATCATACCACAAAGGACTAACCTCTTTTTTAAATAATGGATGATATTCGTAAATATATCTTAAAATCATAGTTTCTCTATCTCTAGCTGGAGTTTTCATCGAATTTACTAATAATCCATTTCCTATAACTGCACCGGGGTCTCTGGTAAAATATAAATTTGGAAGAGGATTGATATAAAATGGATATTCTTCTTTAATATAGTCGATTAAGCTCTTTTCTCTTTCAATCTCTGGAAAATCCTTTTTATGTAATCCTGCAATCAATATTTCTGCAATTTCTGCCTCACTCTTATTTAATATAAACTCTTTAATTATCTGTTCAAGATTTTCATTTCCTATGTTACAGATGTTTAAAACATCACTAATTAAACTTTTCTTTACTTCGTCATTTTTTAAAATTTCTTCTAAAAGTTCATTATAATAATATACTTCACACCCTCTTTGACGAAGAACATCTGCAAATTTATCATGCTCTTCACGCATTTTTCTAAGCCAAGGAATATCATCAAATAATAGTTCGTGCAAATATTGAGGAGTCAATCTTTCAAGTTCTCTGCCGGGTTTATGCAAAAGTACTGCTTTTAATTTTCCTATTTCTGACCTGACATTTAAAAAAGGTTCTATACTCATTATCCCCACTCCTTACATCTTACATCTTAGCACTTTACATTTTTTTCTATTTTATGCACCGCTAAGTTATTTATCATCAGTATACACTCTACTTCATTCCTTTGCAAGTCTTTGATTTTTAAAGGAATTTAAAATTCTTCCAATAAATGTATTTAAAATGAATATTCATTCGTTGAATAAAATGTAATATCTTGGAATAATGTTCAATAGATATTTTTTCCTTATACTGATATTTAAAAGCAAACTGAAAATTTTATTCAATCTAAATTTTCCAAAAGTTATGAATAAAAATTGGATATATTGCATAATAAATTTTTTGATTTTTTTATCTTTTTTATTTTTTCATGTATATTTTAAAAAGTCAAAAAATAATAAAATACCTGTTTACACAGGTATTTACGATGCTTGTATTTTTCTATCATTATTGCAAAGTGTTATTTCAACTGTTTCCGTCAATATATCTGAATAGCTATAAGATACTTTTCTCTCCGAACTAAGACCTCTATCGATTCTTACAACGAATATGCTTGGATATACTTCTTCTAATATACCTTCTTTTACGAAAACCTTCTTTCTTCCCTTATTAGTTTTAAGCAAAACTTTTTGACCTAAACAATTTTCTACCCTTTTTCTTAGTTGAGTTAAGGTTTCTCTAGTGGCCAAAAATATCACCTTCCTTCGCTTGTATACAGTATAATAGTATCATATTATGACTGCAAAGTCAAATTTTTGGCATAATATTATACATGCTTTTAATATCCATGTCAATATTTTATTAGTTTTTTTAAATTTCTCCATCTATTTCACACTATTTTCATCACAAAATATACTATCTCTTCTATCATGATATATTTCAAAAAATATCACATCAAAATAAAGTGTCAAAAATATCTTTATAATCGTAATAATTAAAAATACTCCTCCAAATATGCTCATAAGAGACATTGAATTCATATTAGCATAATGTTCGTTATGTGGGATTATTTTGTGCTTCATGTTAAATGAAAAATTAATAAAACCGTTATTATGTTTTTTATAAAATTTTCTATTACCTGTAAATATCGTCTTTAATAAAGTAATTAAAAATACTAAACCAAAATGCTTTTTTGCAAACGAAATGCTTAGTTTAAAAGCATCTATAACTCCACAATCTTCATAAACAAGTATTACTTTCCAAAAACTTATTAATATGCCATATATAATAATAGGAATACTAAATAGTATTGTAAGCATAATTATTGCTTCAAATTTCTTAATAAATAATATACCTGGTACAAAAATTATAACAAATATCAAAAATATAACTCCAAATATTGCAAGTCCACCTAAAAAAATTCTTCCAATATATTTTTTTGCACCTTCCCAAAAATAATCCATGTTAGTTTCTCCCATAATGACTGCTTGCTTTATCATATTATACTGACCAGCAGATATAAATAATTCGATTATAGGTATAGTCAAAATAACTAAACTAAAAATTATTAAAGACACTACACTGTTAAAATGAAAATTTGCAAAATTGATTTTATTAATATTGATTATAAATAATGCAATAAAAACAATCATCATCACTAAATCTATTAATGCAGGAACAAATAATATAGGTTTTTTAAAAATTAATTTAAAACTTTTCTTTAAATAATCCATAAAAGTATTATACATTGTATACCTCCTAATAATTAAATATATTTTTCTGCAAATTTTGCATTTATAATATATTCTATAAATAAAATTTAATACCTCTTTATACCAATTGATGTAATAAAATTGTAAGAAATTAAGAGAGGCTGTCTTTTCAATGACTTAAAAAATCATTGAAAAGACAGCCCTTTAATGATATTCATAATATTCTTTTATTCCTTCTGCTATAGCCTGTGCTGCTAAATCTATATAATAATTATCCATAAATTTTTTTTCTTCTTCTGGATTTGTAATATATGAAACTTCTAAATGAATTGCTGTTGTCGTTACTGTTCTAAGTAAATAAAAATCAGCTGTCTTTACTCCTTTGTTAATTGTTCCTATTTTTTCTGATAACTTTTCTATAATTAAACTTGAAAGTCCTTCTCCTTCCTTATCTCCTCTAAAATGATATATCTCTGTACCTGAAATACTTGAATTTCCAAAAGAATTCATGTGTATACTTAAAAAAAAGTCAGGTCTTATTTTATTTGATATTTTTGCTCTTTCATTAAGTGATACATAAGTATCTTCTTTTCTAGTTAAAATCACCTCTGCACCTATGTCTTTTAATATTTTAGAAAGTTTTAAAGCTATTTTAAGTACAACATCCTTTTCCATAAGTCCATTATTTCCTATGTTTCCCGTATTTTCTTCTCCACCATGTCCTGGGTCTATGACAATAACTTTGTTACTTAATGGTTTATCTTTGTTTTTCTTTTCATACTTCTTAATATCTACTCCTGTATAATAATACTCTATTATTTCTCTCACACTTTTTCCCTTTTTTGCCATTTCATTTGCACCATACTGACATAGCCCTAACCCATGACCTTTTCCTCTAGTAACAAATCTAAATACAACAGGGTTCCACCCAAATCTAGTTGAATCAAGCCCTAACTGCTTTATTATTTCAGTTCCCTTAAATATTTTGTCTCCTATTTTTATTTTTACAACTCTTCCACTTTCGTCTCTTTCTATTTCTTCAATTATTCCGTTTATATCTGGTCCGTAAATAGGAGATATTTTATCTATTTTAACTCCCAATTTTTCTTCTATTTCTCTAATAGTAAGTTCTCTTTTATTATTCCAATATAATGACTGCTTACAATTTTCACATAAAACTTTTCTTAAATATATTATTTTATGGTTTTCTACATTTTCAGCATTTTCAGTTGCTCCTCCACATACTTCATGAAATTTTGGGTCTATTACTTTATTATTAAATGTTATTATTAATTCTTTTGTATCTTCCTCTGCTTTTAAAAGTTTATTCCAATTTTTTTCAAAATCATTTCCCCATTTACTCTTTAAACTTTCTATATCAAGATACTGTATACAGTGCCCATCAAGACATATATCTGCATCTTTATATTTTTCACATCCATTTCCTCCAAAAAGTTTTGCTTTTCTAATTATCATAGTTCTAGCAATTATTGATTGTACTTTTAAAACTTCAAATTCATAATCTATATCTATTTGAGCCGCTACTATGTTAGGTATTAATTTATTTATAGATATTTTAGTTATATTTTTTAACTTATTGTCATATACTTTTATTAATACATCTTCATTACTGTCATTCAAACTTCTAACCCCCTTTAAACTTCAGCTTCTGCTAATAACTCTGTATAATAATATTAACTTCTTAAAATTTTCTTTTAAAATTACTATAACAACTCATCTATTGATATGGAGACTTTGGCAATCCCTTTCTATATTTCCCTCTAGTTTGAAGTCCTCCAATTCCTTTTATTCCAGTAATAGTATTTTCAAGTACTTCTTCTATAGAAACAAATCTATCTACGCTTGTATAAGCAATTTTTTCACTAATAAATACAGGGTCTAGACAATGTATAAGTATCCTGTGTGGTGAACTTGCATAGTTTGCACCTGCCTGTATAATTGCTTCAAAAAGAGATTGACAAGCTCCTGCAAATATTACAAGTTCATCCATACTAGGTTCATATTTGCGTGCTTCTTTTACTGACTCTACAAAATAACATGAATTTCTATAATTCTTTATATTTCTAAAATCCTTTGAATTTTTTAAAAGACTGTCATGACCTGTTAAAACTAATATGTCTGGATTATATTCTCTAAGTAGTTTAGTAATTACTTTAGGCTGTTCTTTTTCTGGTATTATTAACCCTACAGCTTCTACTTCTAATTGCTTATATATTTTAAGACATATGTCTAAATATTCTCCATCTCCATCTATATGAAGAACTTTTCCCGGTTTTCCAAAATGAACATCTTCTCTTGAATAATTAGGTGTACTTCTAACATAACTACTTATTTTTTGAGCCTTTCTTTCTTTTAAAATATTTTTTATTATTCTATTTACTTTTTTATTAAAATCTTTACTAAATCTATCTATTTCATTGTACGGTATCTTTTTAATATCGCTTTCAGGAGAGTCAGCTACAAGCCTTAAATATAATCCTTTTAAAACTACTGTTTTTTTACTGTTTGGACCTTCAACAATATCTGTAACTTTAAACAAAACATCATAGTTATATGATTTTCTAGCAACTATATCTCCTATTTTCAAATCAGCCATTTGTATCCTCCTAAAATATAGATTTCAAAAATGATTAAAAATCTAAAAACTTTCAATCCCCATTAACTCTAAATTTTAAATTGATAAAAGGTCATTATAAATCATAAAATTTATATATACTATGTACTATATAGTATGTTTTTACAAAGTTATGAGTGCATAGTAACATATAAAATATTAGATGAGTAAAATAGTTTATGAGGTGATAAATTGATTTATACTATAGTTCCGGTTAGAAATGAAGAAAATAGCATAGAAAGTACTTTAAAAATGCTCCTTAAAACAAAAACTGATAAAGTCTTAATTCTCTTAAATGGTTCTACAGATAATACTCTTAATAAGCTTTCAAAAATATGCAGTGATAAAATAGAACTTATATGTTTTAATAAGCCTCTTGGTCTTGATGTCCCCAGAGCTATAGGTGCATATTTTGCCTATAAGGAAAAAGCCTCTGCTTTTATATTTGTAGATGGTGATATGAAGGGAGATATATCTTCAAATATTAATGATATAATCATAGATATATCTAAAAATAAAGTCGATATGGCTCTTACAAACTGTTATCCTCATTTATATAGAAATAATAATTTATCTAAGGTTCTTTTAGCTTTTAGAAAACAATTTAATATTGAATTAGGTATCTTTAATAAAATAGGTTATGCAATTCCAAGTCATGGCCCACATGGAATATCAAAAAAACTTTTAGAAACTGTAGGTTTTAAAAGTATAGCTGTTCCGCCTATATCCTTAGCTCTTGCTGTAAAGAACGGATTAAATATAAAAATCTCTACTGAAATACCAAATTATAAATTAGGCTCTAACATTAAAGATGAATTTCATGCAAAACAAATTGCTAAAACAATTATAGGAGATTGTATTGAAGCTCTCAGTATTTATAGAGATGAAAAAGCTAGAAGGGGTTTTAATGATACTGTTTTCTTAGGATATCACAAAAATAGAAGATTTGACATTTTAGAATTTATTATAAATGCAGAATTAAAAAATTAAATTTTATATTGTCTATCAAATTTTTTATATAAATTCTTTGTAATATTTTTCTAAAAACTTATTTTGTAAATCTATGTTCTTAACTGCTCTTTTAAAATTTATATAATAATATAAATCACATGAAATATATTTTTCATAATAATAACAATTAGCTAGTCTCCAAAACTCATATGGAAACTGAAATATACATGCCATTATTTTAAGCTCATCTTTACTAATCAAACGTACATCATTATACCACTCTAATATTTTAAGTGCCCTATCAAAATCCCAATTAAACCTTATAATATTACTCATTATAAAAGATGCTAAATCAAAGCATCTAAGTTCAAACTTACAGTAATCAAAATTTATAATATTACATATATGATTATTATCTATAATGACATTATTAAAATTATAATTATTATGGCATAAAAAATTATATTTTCCCTCATTTTCAACAACTTCAAAGTATTTATTTTTTTGAAGTTGTTTTGCACATTCCATTGACATATTATATATTCTTTCAACATTTTCTAAAAATAATTTATCTATATAGGTTTTATTTGTTTTCATGTTTATTAAATTTTTTATATAAATAAAATCATCACATCTGTCTAAAAATATTTTAGGCCATTTTCCCAAATTAGAATTTTCCTGAAATTCTTTTCCCTCAGTATATCCCTTTGAAGCATTGTGAAATCTTCCTAATGTCCTAGAAGCTTTTTTTATTTCTATATCATTAAAATAACTACATTTTTTTCCATTTATCAATTTTATCATTACATATATATCATCTTTATATTTTACATATGGCTTTCCTTTACTTAAAAAATACCTATCTGTATAAGGAAAACCTCGTCTTGCTAAATATTCCTTTACTCCATGTAAAAAAAGAATTCTAGATTCAGTAAGATTTATTTTTTTTAAAATAAAATTTCCTTCATCTGTATCAACTAATATCCCAAAGTTTAAAAAAGTATATTTTTTTATTTTGAGCCCAAATCTCTTAATTACTTTATCAACCATATTAACCTTCTCACCTCCTATGTTATTAATAATATGTCTTTAAATTATCTATGGTTCAAAATGTATATGAAGAATTTTTATAATTTGCACAAAACGTAATAGTTTTGCATTATATATTTGTCTATAATTTTAAAAAAGTTTTTTAGCTTATCTTTTTTAGGGTAATAATAACTCTAAGGAGGTGAATCTAATGAGAAAGGTGGTTATTTTTACAAGTAATACTTGACCACATTGCCATACTGCAAAAGAGTATCTTTTGCAAAAGGGAATAAATTTTGAAGAACGAAATATCAATGAAGACCCTGATGCTAGAAGAGAACTGATTAAAAGAAGAATAATGGGTGTTCCTACAATATTCGTTGATGATGAAATAATAGTTGGCTTTGATAAAAAAAGACTTGAACAATTATTACAATAAATATAATCCCCTGTTTTTAAAACAGGGGATTTTTTATATAATTTGAACTTGTCACAATTTTATCACCTCAAAAATAATATAGTATTAAGCCAAAGAGCTTAATTTCTATATTAAGGAGGTTATTTTATATGGATTGCTATAGAAACGATTTTAGCCGTTGGCTTCCTTGGATAGTAATCTTTTTCTGCTGCTGCGACTTTGATGATATATTTGATGACTGGGAAGATTGGATTCCTTGGTTAATAGTTCTTTTCTGCTGCTGTAACAGACATTATTAAATTTTCCACCATACCCATATAAATATCTAAATACAATTTAAACTGTAACAATTTGTACATTTGTAAATATTATGATAGTGACCAACAGTTTTAATTTTCACCCAAGGAGGTGACGTAATGGGTAGATGTGGTGGTGGATTTTTCGATGACGACAATTTTATTTTCTTTATTATTATAGCTTTTTTGTTCCTATGTTTATGTAATGATTGGTAATATGGAAATTCTAGCTGGGCTCAGTCCCAGCTTTTATTTTTTTATTAATCACCGCTTTATATTCTACTGAATAATATAGTAGTGAGAAGTATATCTGGACTTACTCCAAGGAGGTGTAAAAATGGCGTCATATACTAAAAAAGACGCTTTTATACTATTTTTAATCTTAATACTACTTATTCTAGGTGCTGAAGATTAAATTATTTTATTGTCACAGTATATTCCAATTTGAATATTATATTACTAACTAAGGCATAAAAATTGTGCCTGTATATTATACAAGGAGGTATATATATGTCACTATTTAACGGTTTCTTTGATGATGATTGTATTGCGTTTTTACTCTTTCTAATATTAATTCTTCTAGTTCTAGGTACTTGTTGTGATCACTGCTAATTTTAAAGCTTTTATATTTTAAAACAAAAAAATAATACATATGCTGGGATAATATCCCAGCATATGTAAATATCTTCACTTGTTATACTACAGCTTCTCTCAAAATGCCATCTTAAGGAGGTGACAGTATGGGATTTTGTAACAGCAATTTCTTTGATGATGATTGCATGGCATTTCTATTATTCTTAATATTGATTCTTCTAGTTCTAGGTACTTGCTGTGATTAGTAATTTATATCAAATAAATCATTTTTTTAAAAGGAGGTTTAAATATGAGTTGTGGTCATAATGACTGCTGTATGGCATTTCTACTATTTTTAATTCTCATTTTGTTAGTTCTTTCCACTAATTGTGATTAATAGCAGCTTTTAAAAACTGCGTATTGTATTATAGATAGAACATTCCTTTCTCTTAAAGGAGGTGTATATATGGGATTATTTAATGGTGGTTTCTTTGATGACGATTGTATTGCGTTTTTACTCTTTTTAATATTAATTCTTTTAGTTCTAGGTACTTGTTGTGATTAGGAATTAATTTCTTTTTAAGCTGGAGTATGCCTCCAGCTTTATATTATATTTATATTTATTTTTCTAAAAAATATTACTAGTTCATATATATTTTTTACAGAATTTACAATTGTTTTACATTAATATTACAATGACAATTTTTATAAACTTCCATGTTATAATTTATTTAAGTAAATCATTTGGGATGGTGATATTACATGGAAGTTTTATTTATCATTATGAGCATAATCATTTATATACTACTTGACAAAGGGGAAAATCAGTCAGAATTTAAAAATAAAAGCATTTAAAATTTGGAATAAAACGTAGAGTCCAATAAATAAGAAAAATGACGATATTTTAAAATCTTTTAAAAATATAAAGAAAAAAGCGTCTTTGACACTTTTTCATTTCAATATTTATTTCTACTGTAAATTATCACTAAATTTATAGTAAATAGTTTTATAACTTAAACAAGTCCTAAGAACATAACTGTTTTAGTTACAATAAAACATACTGCTATAGCAGTAAAAGTAGGTATTAATACTGCTAATATAGACCATTTTATACTACCAGTTTCTTTTTTTATAGTCCATAAAGTAGTTCCACATGGAAAATGAAGTAGCGAAAATAACATGACATTTAATGCAGTTAACCAATTCCATCCATTTTCAATAAAAAGTTTTTTCATTTCTGTAAGACTATCAAGTTCAAGCATTGCTCCCTGAGACATATAACTCATTATAATAATTGGAATTACTATTTCATTTGCTGGCAGTCCAACTATAAAAGCCATCAATATAAATCCATCTAATCCTATTTCTCTAGCAAAAGGATCTATAAATGCAGCTATATGATTTAAAATATTTATATTTCCTATTTTTATATTTGCTAAAATCCAAATAATTAATCCTGCCGGTGCTGCTACAACTACCGCACGAGATAATACAAATATAGTTCTATCAATAAATGAAGTATATATAATCCTTCCTATTTGAGGTTTTCTATAAGGTGGCAGTTCTAGAGTAAAAGAAGATGGTATACCCTTTAAAATAGTCTTCGTCAAAATTTTTGAGATAACAAGCGTTATTGCTATTCCAAATACTACAAGTAGGCTTACAAATAATGCAGCCAATATACTGCTAAATTTACTAGCTACATTTTTACCAATAAAAATAGTTGCTAATGCTATAAGTGTTGGAAATCTACCATTACAGGGAACAAAATTATTAGTAAGTATTGCTATTAATCGTTCTCTTGGAGATTCTATTATTCTACAAGCAGTAACTCCTGCTGCATTACAACCAAAACCCATACACATAGTAAGTGCCTGCTTTCCATGTGCTCCTGCTTTTTTAAATAATTTATCAAGATTAAAAGCTACTCTCGGTAAGTATCCTAAATCTTCTAATAGAGTAAATAACGGAAAAAATATTGCCATAGGAGGCAGCATTACTGATACTACCCATGCAAGAGTTCTATACATTCCTAAAATCAAAATATCATGTAGCCAATTTGGAACTTTTACAGCTATAAAAAAAATTGATAATCTTTCTTCTATTCCAAATAATAATTTAGCTAAAATAGTTGATGGATAGTTTGCTCCTACAATAGTAATCCAAAATACTATTCCAAGCATTAATAACATTATTGGAAATCCAAAAATTTTTGATGTAAGTAAATCATCTACTTTTTTATCAAACTCTAATCTATTTTGATTTTTTTGTATTACAACTTTCTTTGCAATTGCTTTTGCATTTGAATATATATCTTTTATTATACTATCACTCAATCTACTATCTTGCATATTTTCTGCAATTTGAAAAATTTGCAATAGCTTTTCATATTCACCCACCTTTTGATTAATCATGTATATCCCTACTTCCCACAATCTCAATTGTCTTTTTTCCATAAATATACTCATTAATAGAATTTAAAATACTTTTATCTCCATCTATAATCCTTAACGCAACCCATCTTGAACTAAGTTTACCTTTTAAAATTTCATCTATTTTAGGTGCAATTTTTTCAACAGCTTTTTCTATATCCGGTGAATATATAACTTTCTTTGGATTAGGTATTTCTATTCCTAAAGCTACATTGTAAACTCGTTCCATGAGATTATTAAGCCCCTTACCTTCTCTTGCAACCGTAGCCACAACAGGAACTCCTAATTCCTTTTCCAAATACTTTATATCTATAAAAATTCCCTTTCTTTCTGCTTCATCAATTAAATTTATGCATAATATAACATTATCTGTAAGTTCCATAACTTGCAGCACCAAATTCAAATTTCTTTCAAGACATGTTGCATCAGCAACTACTATAGTTGCATCTGGTTTTCCAAAGCATATGAAATCTCTTGCAACTTCTTCTTCAACAGAATTAGCTAATAAAGAATATGTTCCCGGTAAATCCATCAATACAAATTTTTTATTCTTAAAATAAAAATGGCCTCTTGTATTTACTACTGTTTTACCCGGCCAATTTCCTGTATGCTGCTTTAATCCTGTCAGTGCATTAAAAACTGTACTTTTCCCTACATTAGGATTTCCTGCCAATGCAATCACAAATTCATCATTGCACTTTATATTAAACCTTTTCTTCAATCCTCTTCTGCCACAGGACTGACAAGTAAGCCCCATATTTACCCCCCCTATTAAGTTCAAAATTTCATATTGCAAGTTACAAATCTTCAGGTCAATCTTTTAAAGTCTTTAAAAAACTTTAATTCCCTAATTTTTAACTGTCTTTTATAACTCTTAACTGATTTTTAATCTAAAATTTCTACCTCTATTTGCTCAGCTTCTTCTTCTCTTAAAGCAATTTGTGCTCCTTGTATTTTATATGCTATAGGGTCTCCTAGAGGACTTTTTCTCACTACTTCAACTATTCCATCTGGAATAAAACCTAAATCCATCATTCTACGTCTTAAAAGACCATTAGAATGTAAAGTTACAACTTTAACTTTAGAACCAACAGATACTTCTGAAAGTAGTATTTTATCTTCTTTATTGTATTTTTTCAAAACACATCGTCCTTTCATAAAAATTAGCCAAAGCTGACAATTAATTTTTCATAATTATAATATGAATTTTTTTTTACTTTGTTACAAAAAAATTCCTTATACCACTTAGGTATAAGGTTAACTATATCCATTTTCAACTTTTCTTTTTAAACGATTTTTATTAATTTTTTTAATAAATAAAACTAATAAAAGTATCAGTACCGAAATAATTACAATTGTACCTCCCGAAGCTAATTCTAAATAAAAAGAAATAATAATTCCTGATATTACGGAAATTTCCGCAAATACAATAGAATAAAAAATTACATGTTTAAAACTCTTAGCAATCTGAAGACTCGTTGCAACTGGTATTATCATTAGAGATGATACTAAAAGTATCCCAACTATTCTCATCGATAATGTAATCGTAGATGCTACTAAAACTATAAAAAGTAAATTTATATAATTCACAGGTACTCCTGCTAATTTTGCTGATATCTCATCAAATGATATATAAAATAATTCTTTATACAAAAACTTTACAATTAAAATAATAAATAACCCTAAAACAAGTATAACCCATATATCTGCAGGCATTACTGCAGTTATACTTCCAAATAAATATCCAAACAAATCAACATTTAAAGATTTTGAAAGACTTATTAAAACTACTGCTAGTCCAATACCTGCTGATAGTATTATAGCTATTGATAATTCAACATATTCTCTATAATTTTTTCTCAGTTTTTCAATTCCTAAAGCTGCAAAAATTGAAAATATTAAAGCCATCGTCAATGGATATACTCCCGTCAATATACCTGCTGCCACACCTGATAATGCAATATGTGAAAGACTATCTCCTATTAATGACATTCTCCTAAGTACAATAAATATACCTATCAACGGACATAAAATTCCAACAACAACTCCAGCTAATAATGCTCTTTGCATAAATCCATATTGCAGTATTTCCATAATTGTTCAGACTCCTTCTAATGGTTATGATGATGTATTAACAATTTCATCTTTTCTCCATAAAATCTAGACAAAACATCTTTAAATGGTACATTACAACAGCTGTTGTGAACTATTAATTTACCACTACCCATGCAGGCTACTCTACTGACCTTTTCTGTAATAACTCCAATATCATGAGAAATCATAACTATTGTAATTTTCATTTCTTTATTAAGTCTTTCCAAAAGGTCATAAAATTCTAATTGAGAATTTATATCTATCCCAACAGTAGGTTCATCTAAAAAAATTATTTCTGGCTCACTTACTAAGGTTCTTGCAATAAATACTTTTTGCTGCTGTCCACCAGATAAATTTCCTATAAGTCGTTTTCCAAACTTATCCATTCCAACAATCTTTAAAACATCATAAACTTTTTCCATATGGACTTTTTTTATAGATTTAAAAAGCCCTATCTTAGGATATAAATTTACTGAAACTACTTCTTCAACAGTTGCCGGAAAACTAGAATTAAATGAAGATGTAGCTTTTTGAGCAACATACCCTACCCTTCCCCAATCTTTAAATTTTTCTATATCTTGTCCAAAAAGTTTTATTTTTCCCTTTTGCGGTTTTAAAAGACCAAGTATTAGTTTAATTAAAGTACTTTTAGCTGCTCCATTAGGTCCTACTATGCCTAAATAATCACCTTTAAAAACGTCTAAATTAATATTTTCCAATATTAATTTTTCATCATATCCAAAATATAAATCTTTTACTGTAACTATTTTTTCCATTTCCATTCTCTCCATTCAATTATTAATTACTATTAGTTACAAGTTCTAACTTGCAAATTTTAGAGTTATTCTTTTATGGTCTTTTAAATTTTTAATCCTCATTTCATCTATACAGTAAAAAATTTTTTTATACTATTTATTCCTTTAATCAAATAATCTATCCCCTTATATTTTATAGAAGGTTCTATTATTACTGGCTTATTTTCTTTTGCAATAATTTCTACTACTTTTTTGGTGTCAAATGCCCAACCATTCTTTTTTAATTGTTCTAAATGTGGAGCTATATGATGATATTTTTGATAAGATTTTGATTGGCTATATACTCCATCTCCTATAACAGTCCAAATGTGAAAGGCATCTGAACTACTTGCTAAAGCCTTTAAAGCCTTTGTAAAATCAAAATTATTCATTAAAGATGCAAAATATAAATGGCCTGTATCCAGTAGTATTCCAAGATTTTTATAATTTTTTATTGTATTTATCCAATCATTATAATCAAAAAAGTTTTTATTTGAACCAAAATATTCAAGATTTATTTTTACCTTGTACTTTTCTGCAATAGTATTTAATTGATTTAAAGAATATTTTAAAGTATCATTAAATTTTTTAGTATTACTCCATTTTGCAGATATTCCGGGAAAATGTAAAACATAATAATCTGCTGAATACTTCTTTAAATTTTGTAAATTATGTTCTAATAATTTAAAAGAAATTTCCCTTTTCTTTTCATCTTCATCAATAAAAAAAGCTGAAAAATAATCATATGGATACCAGTCTTCAATGTATACTGGAAGATGTATACTATATGGTATTTTAAGAATTTCAGCATCATTTACGTTTTCTATGAACTTTCTCAATTTATCTTTATATTCTTTTTCTTTGCCGAGCGAAATTTCCACTCTGCCAAGCCCAAGAGCAATAGCTTCTTTTATAGATATATTAACTACATTTACTCCTAAATTAATTAACCTTTCCAATTTACTACTCCTTTTATTTTAAAATTCATATTTTTCATTTCGAAAATTATATAATCTAACAATATTATATTATTATAATTTACCACTTGAAACAAATATAATGTATTAAATTTTAAAATTATATGTTCAAAGTAAAAGACAGCCCCTGTTAATATTATATAAGAGCTGCCTTTTACTCGGAATTTAATTTATTCATATTTTGGTGGTCTCACCCTCCTTCTATTAAAAAATCTTTTTCAATATTACTTTATTTAATCTTATAATTTTGTTAATCACTCCTTTAAATTATTTTTATATTATATATATACCTTCAATTTTAGAAAATAAACATGTAATTTAAAAATTTTTTGATATTTATAAAGTCGATTTTATATAATTAAATATTTCTCTAGGAATATTGATTTTAGAAGTTGCACTTATTGTACGAAAACCAGGTATTCCATTAACTTCACATACTAAAATTTCTTCTTCTCCGAACAATAAGTCTACTCCAGCTATTTCTAACCCCAAAGCTTTAGTACTTTCCACAGCTATTTTTTCTATACAACTATCTATATCATATGAAAATGCACTACCTCCTTGAGAATAATTAGACCTAAAATCTTTATTTGACTTTCTAAGAACTGAAGCTACAACCCTATTTCCTATTACATGAACTCTTATATCTCTTCCACAGCTAGTTTCTATATATTCTTGAAACAATATATTTTCCTTAACATTTTTTATTATATATTCAAACTCCTCTTTACTTTCAGCTAAAAAAACTCCTTCTCCTTTTGAACCATGTATTTCTTTAATAATTATTTTGCGTCCTAATTGTCTAGATAATTTTTCATAGGAAATACTATTATTTGAAGTAAATAATGTCTTTGGCATTTTTATATTTTTAATAGTTAATAATTGATGAGTATACCATTTATTTAGAGAATTAGATAATGCTGTAGAAGTATTATATGTCCTGACTCCCAAAAGTTCAAGCTGTTTTGCTATAGAAATGCAGTAGCTTCTCAATAAAACAAATGTGGGAATATCTTTAAATTTATTTTGATATAAAATTTTTAAGCCTTCATTATCACAAATCAAATCTATATCTTCTTCAAATAAAATCTCTACATTTAATCCTGCCTTTTTTGCTTCTTCTATCATCCAATCAAATGCATTATCTTTTGGGTCAGGTCTTATACTTTTTTTAGAATAAATTATCCATCCATGATTTCTATTCATTAAAATATCCCTCACTAAAAATTTTTTTAGATTCACCTATCAATGCTTGTGTACCAACTATACATAATATATCATTTTTATTCAAACTTTTTATAGTAGCAATAACTGCTTTTTTAAAAATTTCTTCATATTTTATGACTACATCATTTTCTTTTATACAATATAATTTTTGTTCATCTGTAAACTTTAGATGAGTATTCTTTGGTCTAGTCAGTATTATTTTATCAGCTATTTTTCTTAATTCTTCTACTACACCCTTGTAATCCTTTGTATCAGGTATTCCGATAATAAAATATTTCATTTCTACTTTTAAATTTTCAATCATTTTTTTTAAATATTTAGCACATTCTCTATTTATACAACCATCTAAAATAACTAATGGTGCTTTTTTTACTATCTCCGTACATCCTTGCCAACTTAATGAATTTAAAGCTATTTGAAGTTTATTTTTATTAATTTTCCCCAATATTTCTTCACATAGTTTTACACCAAGACATGTATTATAAACATTAAACTCTCCATATACAGGTATATAAATATCTTTGTAGTATTGTCTTTTTGTTTTAATATCAAATTTTATTCCAAAACTATCTTGAACAATATTTAAAGCTTTAAAATCTCTATTGTAAGTATAAACTTTAACACTTTTTTCATATGCAATATTATTAATAATTCTATTTACACTGTCATACTGCTCAGCAATAAATACAGCTTTATGGTTTTTATGAATTATACCAGCCTTGTTATAGGCAACTTCCTCAAGTGTATTACCTAACTGTGGATAATGCTCTAAAAATACTTTATTTATAACTGAATACTCACTATTAATCACTGCTACATCATCGTATCTAGCACCTCTTCCACATTCCAATATATTTATATCTGTATTATTATCTTTAAAATACATTAGTGCTATAGCAGCACCTATTCCAACAGGTCCAAAATATTGACTTTCACCTGCATTTTTTTCAATTTCTAAGGCTAAAGGTTCTATTATATTTGCATACTTAATCAATTCTTCATCTGATATAGATTTATCATTTATTTTTATTCTTTCATTATATTTTGTTAAGTGTGGACTAGTATAGACACCTACTTTTAATCCATGTTTTTCTAAAATTTTAGCTGTTATCCTACAAATAGAACCTTTTCCCTTGCTTCCTGTAACTAATATATTTCTCTGAAATTTATCAATCTCTCCTAGCTCATCAATCAACTTTCTTGTAAAATAAGGATTTCTTGTAAATTTATCATTTAAATTTTTATCTATTTTATCTTTTTTATTCATATAAGAACTATAAATAAAATCAATAACTTCCTCACAGCTTTTAAACATAAAAATCCTCCATCTATTTAGTATATCTTTTTATCAATTTAAATAGCAGTTTACATCATATAATCATTATAATATATCAAGATTAATCTTTTTAAAAAATATATCTGAATTTTTAAATATTAATTTAATATTTACTCTATTTAAAAAAACTGAGGACTTTATAAATCCCCAGTTTTAATTAACAAAAACTTTGTTCCGTTCTTTTAATAATTTCATCTTGGAGACCTTTATTTAAATTATTAAAGTAATCACTATATCCTGCAACTCGGACAATTAAATCATTATATTTTTCAGGATTTTTTTGTGCATCCAATAATGTTTTACTATCTACAACATTAAACTGTACATGATGTCCACCCATCTTAAAATAGGTCCTTATTAAATGACGAAGATTTTTAGTTCCTTCTTTCCCTTCTAATACATTTGGAGGAAATTTTAGATTTAATAGTGTTCCTCCAGCTCTTGGATGATCCATTTTTGCTGCAGAACGAATAACTGCTGTAGGACCATTAGTGTCTGCTCCTTGTGTTGGTGAAATACCTTCTGATAATGGTTCTCCTTCTTTTCTTCCATTTGCTGATGCTTTCATAATTGAACCAAAGTAAACATGGGAAGTTGTTGGAAGCATTTCAATTCGATAAATTCCACCTCTTACACTCTTTCTCCCATTTACAGAATTATAGAATATATCAAATACTTCTCTCATTAAATCATCAGCATAATCATCATCATTTCCATATTTCGGAGACTTGTTAAGAAGCATATTTCGAATAGCTTCTTTGCCTTCAAAATTTTTATCCATTGCATCCATTAATTCAGCCATTGTAATATTCTTTTTATCATATACGTGCATTTTAATTGCTGCCAAACAATCGGTAATCGTACCTATTCCTACCCCTTGAATATAGTTGGTATTATATCTTGCTCCACCAGCATTATAATCGACTGCTTTTGTAATACAATCATCGATAATAATAGACATAAATGGAACTGGTATATATTTTGCATATAATTTTTCAATTACAAGATTTCCTCTCATCTTAATATCAATAAAATGTTTAAATTGTTTTTTAAATGCTTCCATCAACTCTTCAAAAGATGTAAAATTTCTTGGATCTCCTGTTTCTAATCCAATTTTTTTACCTGTTCTTGGATCTACTCCATTATGAAGTGTAATTTCCAACACTTTCGGAAAGCAAAAATACCCAGTCAAAATATAAGCTTCTTTTCCAAATGCTCCAACTTCTACACAACCACTAGCTCCTCCACATCTTGCATCTTCAAAACTTTTTCCTACTGCAACCATTTGTTCAATAATTTCATCCGCATTAAAGAAAGAAGGTTGACCAAAACCAGTTTTAATAATTTCTATTGCACGATCTACAAAATGATCAGGATTTTTCATACTAATTTGAACATTAGAACTTGGTTGAAGCAATCTCATTTCTTGAATAACATCTAAAAGCATAAAAGAAAGTTCATTTACACCATCAGAACCATCTGCTTTTAATCCACCGATATTTATATTGGCAAAATCGGTATAAGTTGCACTTTCTTGCAGTGTAATCCCTACTTTTGGAGGTGCTGGTTGATTGTTGAACTTAACCCAAAAACATTCAAGCAATTCTTTTGCTCTATCAGGTGTAAGAGTTCCCTTTTCTATTTCTTTCTGATAAAAAGGATATAAGTGTTGATCTAGTCTTCCCGGATTAAAAGCATCCCAAATATTTAATTCAGTAATAATTCCTATATGCACAAACCAATACATTTGAAGTGCTTCATGAAATGTTTCTGGTTTATGTTCTGGCACTTTATCACAAATCTTTGAAATCAAAAGTAGTTCTTCTTTTCGTTTTGAATCTTGCTCTTTTTCTGCCATTTCAGCAGCAAGTTTCGAATAACGTTTTCCTAATGTAATAATAGCATCTGCACAAATTAACATTGCTTCTAATTCATCTTTTTTATCCAACGCATCTGGATCATTTAAAAAATCTAATTGAGCAATTCTATCTCGAATTTTTTTCTTAAGATCTGCAAATCCTTGCTTATAAATTTTATCATCAGCTACTGTATGTCCCGGACCTCTTTGCTCCATAAATTCTGTAAAAATACCTGCTTCATAACAGTCTTTCCATTCTTGTGTCATTTCTTTGAAAATCTTATCCCTCATAGAGCGACCTCTCCAGTAAGGAATAATTTCCTTTTCTTGAATTTTTCTTGCTTCTTCATCTACTTTAAACGAAATTTTTTCTCTCTTGTGCATAACTTCAAGGTCTTCTAAAGTATGACAGCAAAGTTCTGGATACGTAGGTGTTGCACAAGGTGCTTCTCCTCTTTCTCCCACAATCAATTCTCCATCATTAATGCAAAGCTTTTTGTTTTCCATAATGTGTTTGAAAGTAAGTGCACGTAAAATAGGCGTTGATACTTTCCCTTCATATTTTTGATACACTTCAGTTACCAGTTGTGCTCTTTCCATTGAAATATAAGGTTGAGCCGATACACTTTGCTTTCTTAATTTTTGAATCCTTTCATTCATTCCTCTTTGTTCCATAAAAATCATCCTCCTATCTTTGTATAAATTCCATATGCTTCAAAAGAAGCTTTTATTTGATTCATTCTTTCATCAGACGGTATCCCAAAAGAAACCGCTTTATACTCTCTATTCAATCTTGTATATTTATCCATTCCTGTATTGTGATAAGGAAGTAAATTTACCTGTTGTATATTTAATGGTTTAAGAAAATCAATCATTGATTGAATATTTTCTTCATCACAATTAACACCTTCTATTAAAGGAACTCTAATCCATATATTCGGATGTATGCTGGAAAGCTTCTTTAAATTTTCTAGTATCGTTTTATTAGAAACACCTGTATATTTTTTATGTTTTTCATCATTCATTACTTTCAAATCATATAAAAATAAATCCGTTTTAGATGCAATTCTCTCTAGTCTTTTCCAATCTCCATACCCACACGTATCAACGGATACATGAATGGCATTCATTTTGCACTTGTCAATCATTTTCTCTAAAAAATCAATTTGATACAACACTTCTCCACCCGAAAATGTCACTCCTCCTCCAGATTCCTCATAAAACATTCTGTCTTTTTGAATTTCATTCAATAATTCTTGCTCCAATATAGTACGTCCTACTATTTCTAATGCATTTACAGGACAAAAGTTTTCACATTTTCCGCAAAAAATACATTTTTCTTCATCTCTAAGTACTCGATCATCTTTTATAAAAAGTGCTCCTTTAGGACAATTCTTCACACAAAAACCGCATTTCTGACATCTATTTTCAAAGTACATAATATCTTGTTTAAAATTTTGACTTTCTGGATTATGACACCACCAACAATGCAAAGGACAACCTTTAAAAAATACTGTTGTTCGAATACCGGGTCCATCATGAATTGAATACCTTTGAATATTTATAATAACACCTTCCATTTTTTAAACCTCCTTATACCGAATACTAAAAATTTACTCATTTTGTTATACATACAGAATCATTACTTTTTTTGATCTCTCATCTGTTTTAACACTTGATGTATTTGTTTACATTTATATATTCTTCTAAAAATAACAACTGTTATTTTCTATTCATAATTATAAACTTTTTTTATGTATAATGAATTAAATCTAGTTTTAGCAGTATTTAGTCTCAATTCTATTTTTATTATCTTTATGTAAAATTTTACTATTTTATGTTTTATGTGTCAATATATATTGATAAATTATTATCAAAAATAAAATCTAAATTAGCAATAATTCTTGTATTTATCAGTATTTTAGATAAATAAAATTATTAGAAAAAATTTTTCAAAAAATAAATTTCTTTATGATAGATAAATTTTTATTTATATATATAAATTTTTCAAACAACTAAAAAATTTTATAGAATATAATTTTCGTTCATATATATAAATTTTTAAAAAAATAAAAAACTATGGACATAAAAATATAAAAAATTATATACTTATGTTAAAGCACAAATCAATTTTCTAACACTTACAAATAAATATTTATTTTATATGTATAAAAATACTAAATTCATATTTATAAATAATAAAGTTTTAAAACTAACTATATAATAAAAATATTCATTATAATATAACTTATTTCATGACCTTAACTTTTTATAATAAATATTTTTTATCAATATTGAAATATATACTTATTTCTATATAAAGTCTTTGATATATCTACAAATAAAACTTATGTTGAAGGAGAGAAAAAAAGCAAAATGAGCACAAATATAAGTATAGGAAAAAAAATAAAACAATTAAGAACAAATAAAAAGCTAACATTAAAAGATTTAAGTAATATGACAAATTTGTCAACAGGATTTTTATCTCAACTAGAAAGAGGTTTGACTACAATTGCAATTGATTCATTAGAAAAAATTGCAAAAGCATTAGAAGTAAATCTTTCTTATTTTTTTGATTTTCATGGTAAAAAAAATAAAAGTCATATTATTCGAAGTTATGAACAGACTGTATTTCAAGTCAAATCTGATCAATTTATTCAATACCATCTTTCTAACGATATCGAAAATGCACAAATATTGCCTAGACTAATTGAAATATTACCTATGACCATTGAAGAAAATATTAACGAATATCAACACGAAGGAGAAGAATTTATCTATGTGTTAGAAGGAATACTAACCCTTTTTATTAATCACCAACGATATGATTTATACCCAGGAGATAGTGCATACTTTCATTCAACTTATCCTCATAATTGGGTAAATTACACAAACAAATTAGTAAAAATTATAACTGTTCATACACCAAATCCTTTTAAATTAAACAAAAAAAATCAATAGTAGTGTTTTAAATACCACTATTTTTAAAACTGATGAAAATCATTATTTTCAATAATCTTTTTTAACAAAAAAAACAAAATCCTCTGAAGAATTTTTAAATTCCTCAGAGGATTTTTATAACCGGCAACGACCTACTCTCCCAGGCGGTCTCCCACCAAGTACCATCGGCGCTGAAGGGCTTAACTTCTGTGTTCGGTATGGGAACAGGTGTATCCCCTTCGCTATAGTCACCGGACTTAGTCACTTCGTGACAGTTAAGAGTTAATAGTTTAGAGTTAAGAGTTTTTTATTTTAATAACTCTTAACTTTTAACTCTTAATTCTTAACTCTTTTTGTTTGTTCTCTCAAAACTGGATAATAGAGTTGTTGGTTATTGGTCAAGCCCTCGACCTATTAGTACCTAT
>NZ_FRAJ01000024.1 GCF_900142285.1 Caminicella sporogenes DSM 14501
TAATATATTCAAATATACTTGTGAAAAACTTAATATGCATCATGAGCAAATTCCTGTTAAGACACCAAATAAGAATGCTCATATTGAATCTTTTCATAACCTGCTTCAGAATGAATGCTTAAAATATTTTAGTTTTACAAGTTTCAAAGAAGCTTATAAAGAAGTTGTGAAATATATTGATTACTATAATAATACAAGAATTCATTCAGCTATTGGTTATATGACACCTATGGAATTTTATAGAGAAAACTCAAGCAATATTAAGAAAAAGTTAGTTGTTAGAGTTTAATTGTCCAAATTTAAGGGGTCAAACCGTAAAAATAGTTAGCTTGTCATTTACTTCTGTAAACATAAAAAAGTAGTTTTAATAAAAAACTATACTAAATGATTAACTTTTTAATGCTGAAAATAAATTTATTTTAGCTAATTTAATCTAAATAAGATTGAAACTCGCTGAAAAACGTAAACATGAGTGTCAAAAACAAAAAAAGAAAAAATTAATTTAAATAGAAAGGGTGTTTAATATGTCAAATAATATGTTCCAACAAATATTAGAAAAATTAAATTCTATGGATAAAAAATTATCTAATCTTGGAACTGATGTAAATACTCTTAAAACTGATGTAAGTTCCCTTAAAGACGATGTGTATATCCTTAAGACTGACGTAAGTTTTCTTAAAGACAATGTAGATGTTCTTAAAACTGATACTAATAATCTAAAAGCTGGTCAAGAACGTATTGAAATAAAACTTGATACTGTCTATGTGCAAACTGCCAATTTGACTGAATTTAAAACAGAAACACAAACTATCCTTAATAAAGTCTCTAACGATTTAGATTTCTTGACTTACAAAGAATCTCAAAATGAAAAGGAATTATTTAATATTAAGAAAAACCTTCAAATAGTTAAATAAATTCAGAGACAAAATGATAATTCATTATATTAACTATTATTAAACTAGAAACTTAAATAAAAAATAATTTAAAAAAGAATCTATCTATAAAAAAGAGATAGAATACTTAGTAAATATTTGGGATGCTTATGCTATCCTATTTTTATTCTTTATAAAAGTCAGGAACTGATAAATATCGTTCTCCATAACTAGGTACTATAACTACTATTTTTTTACCTTTGCCAAGTTCTTTTGCTTTTTGAATAGCAGTAAATATAGCTGCTCCTGAAGAAATACCAACTAATATACCTTCCTCAACTGCAACTTTTCTAGAAGTTTCATAAGCATCTTCATCTTTTACCTTAAATACTTCATCTATAACATCAATATTCAATACATCTGGAATAAAACCTGCACCAATACCTTGTATTTTATGAGTTCCAGCCCTTCCCCCTGATAAAATTGGTGATGCTTCAGGTTCTACTGCAATCACTTTAACATTAGGCAGTTCTTCTTTTATTACTTCTCCTATTCCAGTTAAAGTTCCTCCAGTTCCAACACCAGCTATAAACATATCAAAGTTATTATCCATTTGAATTAATATTTCTCTTGCAGTAGTTTTTTTATGAATTTCTGGATTTGCTTTATTTTTAAATTGCTGCGGCATAAAATAGCTTGGATTTTTCTTTAAAATTTCTTCAGCCTTTTCTATAGCACCCCTCATACCTTTTGTTCCGTCTGTCAATACTAAATCTGCTCCAAAAGCTTTGAGCAACTTTCTTCTTTCAACACTCATAGTATCTGGCATTACAAGTATTACTCTATAACCCTTTGCTGCACCAATCATAGCTAACCCTATACCCGTATTGCCACTTGTCGGTTCTACTATAGTACCTCCTTTTTTAAGCAATCCTCTTTTTTCTGCATCTTCAATCATATTAAGTGCTATTCTATCTTTTACACTACTTCCGGGATTAAAAAATTCAAGTTTCAAATAAATATCTGCACTATTTTTGGGTACTATCTTATTTAACTTAACCATAGGGGTATTTCCTATAAGTTCCAAAATGTTATTAGCAACTCTCATAATAAACCTCCTATTTCATAGTATTTCTATCGGAATTTATGTTGTTTATTTTATAATATATTTTTTCTCTTGTCAATCTTTATATAAATATATTAATTTACTAATAATTTTTATGAATTTATTAATTATAAACGGGTTAAATTAATAATACTTTATATTTAACTTTATTTATATAATATTAGGATGGTTTATATGAAAAAGAATATACTAAAAATCAGCTTACTTGGGATAGTTACTGGTCTACTTAATGGTTTATTTGGCTCTGGTGGCGGAACTCTTCTTGTTCCTGGAATGATTTTTCTCCTAAAAACTGAAGTTCACAAGGCACATGCTACTGCAATATCAATAATATTACCTTTAACTTTTATAAGCACCATTATTTATTTTAAATCAGGAATTATTAATTATGAAATTACTCTTAAAATTGCCGCTGGTGGAATTATTGGAAGTTATATAGGTGCTAAATTATTAAATAAAATTCCAACTAATTGGCTTAGAAAAATTTTTGCATTATTTATGATGATAGCAGCATTTAGGATGGTGTTTTAATGCTTTCTATAATTGGCTTAATTTCAGGTATTATAAGTGGAATGGGAATTGGAGGAGGCACTATTTTAATACCAGCTTTAATCTTGTTTACTAAATTTAATCAACATCAAGCTCAAAGTGTAAACTTGTTTACTTTTATACCAATAGGTCTTGTAGCTGTTATAATTCATATAAAAAATAAAAATGTAGATTTAAAACTTTGGTTTCCACTTACAATCACAGGAATTTTAGGTGCAATTATCGGTTCTAAACTGGCTATAAATTTGTCACCTAATGTTTTAAAAAAAATTTTTGGAATATTTTTATTTGTTATGGCAATTTATCAATTTACTTATAAAGAGAAAAAGACGCATTAGTTTTATAATAACTATGCGTCTTTTTCTCTAATTAATCTAAAGCTACTAATACACAATCATAATATACAAATTTTAAATTCTTAGATTCAGCTAAATCAATAGTTTCTTCAGTAAATGTTCCTGGTTGAAGCCATACATATTCAATACCTTCATTTGCTATTTCTTCAATAACCTTATTACTTATTCTAGGTGGTACAACTATATTAACACAATCAGGTTTGACTGGAAGCTCTGATATACTTTTATAACATTTATCTCCTTCTATTTCTTCATAGCCAGGATTTATTGGATAAACTTCATATCCTTTATCTTTAAGCTTTTTATAAATTTTATATCCATACTTTTCTCTATTTGATGTAGCTCCAACAACAGCCCAAATTTTTTTATCTAGCATTTCTTGTTTGATTTTTTCAATATCCATAAGAAAATTCCTCCTTCATTAAATTTGTCATTATATTTTATGATTATACCCAATAAAAATAATAATTATCATTTTTATTACATACTAATTATCAATCAATTTACCATTATGAAATGTTAAATAAACACTATCTTTTTCTTCAATAAAAGCTGTTCCCCTTGTCATATCTGTAACCTTACTTTTTAATAAATTGCTATCACTTGGTTTACTGTAAACGAAAATATTTACTTTATCATCATAAGTAGTTCCTTTAATAATATAATTACCTCCTATTATTTCATTTTGAACTTTACCGTATAAAGTATAATCAATACGAATTAAAAATAAATCATATAATATTTTATCTACTATCTTTGCTTCTCTTACTGCTGCCTTTGCAGCTTTCGTATATGCTCTAACTAAACCACCAGTTCCCAACTTTATACCGCCAAAATATCTTGTAACTACTATTACACTATTTTTTATTTCTTCTTTTTTTAGCATATCCAATATGGGTATACCTGCTGTTCCAGATGGTTCACCATCATCACTATATCTTTGTATTTCATTGTTTTCTCCTATTAGATAAGCTGGTACATTATGAGTAGCATCTTTATGTTTTTTTCTTATTTCTTCTATAAATTCTAATGCCTCATCTTCTGAAGTAACTGGTTTTGCATAACCAATAAATCTAGATTTATTTATTATTTCTTCAGCTTGTCCATACTGTAATAAAGTTTTATATTCTAAAATCATTTAAACCACCTACTTATTTTTTTCTATAAATAATTAAATATGATTTTTCAAATACTAATATAGACATAAATATCCTTAAATGAAAGGATGATTGCTTTTGCATATAATCTATCATTGCTGTGAAGGATGCTACTCATCTTCAACAGCTGCTGCTATTCATCTAGGTTTACTCCCAATTAACAATAAACCTAGCTATTATGACTTACTAAAAGTTCCTTTTTTCGATAATTTAGAAGAAACTGATAAAGGCAAAATCATATTAAGAGGAACAGATGAAAATGGAAATAAAATCTATACTCTCGGCAGAAAATATGCTCCTCATATTATATTGCCAGTTATATTAGATGTATGGAATATTTTGGGTTTAAATGAAAAAGATTTATTATTTGTAAATACCCAACCATGTGTTAACAATTTTATGAAATTTGGAAACTATATGTATAAAAAATTAAAATTAACAAAACAAGTAAAACCTATAATAGTTAAATCTACACTACATTCTTATGAAAAAATTGCAAACATAGTAAAAAGGGTTAAACAAAATATTAATTAAACTCTTTTATACTTTTTAAAGCTTCTATACATGCTTTTTTTACATATTTTTTCTCTGCTTTATTATTTATTATCTGAATAAGAATTTTTACAGTATTCTCATTTCCAATATTCTTAAGAGCCTTAGCAGCATACTGCCTCACTTGAGGCTTTTTATCTTTTAAAGCTTTATTTAAAAAAGGAACTGCTTTTTTATCTCCTATTTTGCCAAGTGCTGAACACACCATTCTCCTTATATTACCATTTTTATTGATAATATCTTTAGCTATTATATTAATTAATTCTTTATCTTTTAATTCACCAATAATCCATATCAATATCATCTTATCATCTGGATTTGTAAAATCTTTATATCTTAATTTAATTTCTTTCTTTAAATTTTCAATTTCATCCAATTCTTCATTTATAAAACGCAATCTTTCTTCCTTTGAAACTTCAAGCATTTTATCTAGTAAACTTTTTTTCTCTCCTTTATTAGACATTCTCAACATTCTAAGTTTTATTTTAGCTTCTACAATATCCTTCTCTACAATTTCCCTATGTATATTTCTTATTTTACTTATTGCCTTTATACTTTTTCCTTCTCTATATAAAAAATATGTAATAAGACAATCATCTAATTTTACTATTTCTTCCCATGAAATTTTTTTATTATCCATGGAATTATCATCCTCACCCTACTATTAACTACTGATAATATATTGCTTATATCTATTATAAAGAGCTGTATCTAAATCTATTTCTAAATGTATGCCATTTTCCTTATACTCTACATTATATACTTTAGTTTTATCACATAAAACTGAATATATATTTCCTTTTTCAAACGGAATAATCATTTTATACTTTTTTATATCCTTAAATAGATATTCTTTTATCATATCAATTAATTTATCTATACCATACCCTGTTAGTGCTGAAATAGAAATGGAATTTTTATCTGGATAACAAATATTATCTAAAGCTATATCACATTTATTGAAAGCATAAATCATTGGTTTATTTAACACACCTAACTCCTTTAAAACTTTATTCGTAACTTTCCTTTGCATATCATAATTTTTATTTGAACTATCTATAACATGAATTAATAAATCTGCTTCTTTAACTTCTTCTAATGTAGCTTTAAAAGCTTCTATCAAATGATGAGGCAGCTTACTCACAAAACCAACTGTATCCATTAAAATAAATTCTTTTTTATCATCTAAAAAAATCCTTCTGTGATATGTATCCAATGTTGCAAAAAGCATATTTTCAGAATATACTTTTTTATCTTCCGATTTTTGAAGGTTTAGACTTAAAAATTTATTCATTAAAGTAGATTTTCCTGCATTTGTATATCCTACAAGCGCTATAATAGGTATTTGATTTCTTTTTCTTTTAGCCCTTTGTACTTTTCTATTTTTTTGTATTTCTTTTAATTGTCTATTAATATCACTAATTTTATCAAGTATACGTCTTCTATCTAATTCTAACTTTTGCTCACCCGGTCCTCTTGTTCCTATGCCACCACCCGTTCTTGACAATGACCTTCCCAGTCCAATTAATCTAGGTAGTCTATACCTTAGCTGTGCCACTTCTACTTGAAGTTTAGCTTCCTTTGTTTTTGCTCTGCTTGCAAATATATCTAAAATCAAAGTGGTTCTATCAATAATAGTAAGCTCTAGTTTTTCCTCTAAATTTCTAATTTGAGATTCAGATAATTCATCATTAAAAATAACCATATTCGCATCTAATGCATTGCAAATTAACTTTATCTCATCTACTTTACCTTTCCCAATAAAATAAGCAGGATCTATTTTGGACTTGTTTTGTATTATACTATCTAAAACCACTGCTCCGGCTGCTATAGCTAGTTCTTTGAGTTCTTCCATTGAATCTTCAATAGATATATCATCTTTCCCATTATTTATTCCAACTAAAACAGCTTTCTGCTCAACATTTTTTATAACTTCATTATTTTCATTAAATAACATTTAATCACCAACCATTATAGTTAAATTTATTATTTTTATTTTTAAATCTAAATTAATTATTAATAAAAATTAAATATTATAATTACATATATATTATAGCTTTAGCTTTGCAAAATAAAAAGTTAAATTGTTAAAATTGTAAAAAAGAATGGCATATTACTATACCTTTATGTTATATAAAACAAACAAAGATTAGTAATATGCCAATTAGATTTACCATTTTAAAAATAAATAATAAATTTTATAATATAGAAAATTGTGTAAAATTAATATCAGATACAAATTTTTATCCAATTTTTAATTCTTTTCTTTTTTCCCAACAATCAACATTTTCTAGTCCCTCAATACTATCTGCATAAAACACTGGGTCTTTTCCTTCTCTCTTTTGTCTTGTATAGTCATCTAAAGCTTTAAATGCAATTTTTCCAAGCATTGAAATAGCAATCAAGTTTATTAAAGCCATCATTCCCATAAATAAATCTGCCATATCCCAAACTATTTTAATTGAAGATTTTGAACCCCATAAAACCATTAATACTACGGCCGATCTATAAAGAAATAACCATACTTTGCTTCCATTTATAAATTCAATATTAGATTCTCCGTAGTAATAATTTCCAATTATAGAACTAAATGCAAATAACAAAATACAAAAAGCAATAAATGTATTTCCCCAAGCACCAACTTGTGAGCTTAATGCCATTTGTGTCAGCTGTATTCCTTTTAATCCTTTTGTAGTATAAACACCTGAAATTAACAAAATAAATGCAGTAGCAGAACAAATTAATAAAGTATCTGTAAATACACCTAGTGTTTGAATAAGTCCTTGCTTTACTGGATGAGATACTTCAGCGGTTGCAGCAGCATTTGGAGCACTACCCATACCTGCTTCATTTGAAAAAAGACCTCTTTTAATACCCATCATAAGTGCTGCACCCATTCCACCACCAACAGCTTGTTTAAGTCCAAACGCACTACTTAAAATTAAACTTAATAATGATGGAATAACAGTTATATTTTTAATGATAATAAATAAAGCAACTAATACATAAGCTGTAGCCATGATAGGTACAATAAATTCAGCAACTTTTGCAATTCTTTTGATTCCTCCAAAAATTACCAAACCTGTAATAATAGTAATTATAATCCCTACCATAAATCTGTCCATACCAAAAGCTTGTTCAAACGCCAAAGTAATAGTATTTGCCTGTACAGAATTAAATACTAAACCAAAACATAACGTAATCAAAACAGAAAATATTATACCCATCCATCTCATATTTAAAGCCTTTTCCATATAATATGCAGGACCGCCCCGATAGCCATTTTCGTCTTTTACTTTATAGATTTGTGCTAGAGTACTTTCAACAAAACTTGAACCTGCACCAATTAAAGCAATTAGCCACATCCAAAATACTGCTCCAGGACCTCCAACAGATACTGCAATTGCTACCCCTGCTAAGTTTCCAGTTCCAACACGAGATGCAGTACTAATACAGAAAGCTTGAAAAGATGAAATTCCTTTTTTCTCTTCTCCTGTAATAGATTTATTTGCTCCTTCTGTAAGAAGACGAAACATTTCACCAAAAAATCGAAATTGAACAAATTTTGTTTTAATAGTAAAATAAAGTCCAAGTACAATAAGCATAAAAATGAGAACGTACGACCAAAGAATAGTATTACCAACAGAAACTATTCTCTCTAAAATATTTTCCATAAAAAATCACTTCCTTTCTCAGTTTACTTTTGTTTATTACAATATCTTAATAAATTCTAGCAGAAAATAATCAATACTTCAAATTATTGTATTTTCTGACTTTTAAAAACATTTTTTATTTTAAAAATGTCTATTAAAAGTTTTAATTCTCTTTGTCATCAATTCTTAAATAAAACAAAATCTCATACAAATTATAATAATTTTCTAATTTCCCCCTGGTACTACATTCATATATTCATCTTTAGGAACATTTATATAATTTTCAGGTACTTTTCCTACAATTATAGTTTCTGTTATAGGAACTTTTGTTTCTACAAGTATTGTACTAGATGAAAAAGGAATTATTGTCTTTACTTGTGCCTTAACTATTAAATATATTTTATGCCTAGTTTGATTTATACCAGATTCTTCAAATTCAGATGTAAAATCTACATTTACCTTTCCTATAGGAGTTACATCTATATTTATTTTTGGCCCATATTGAGCTAAAAGCTGACTTCCAAAAATGTTTCCTAGTGGAACTCTTATAGAAGGTGATTTTATATTTCTTATTGTATCTTGAACTGTCCTTGCTACTTCAGATGCAAGCTTATTCATCATTATTGTATTAGCCTGCATAAGAGTAACATTTCCTTCATTATCTGTTCTAATAAAGTAAAGGTCCTGATACCTTATATCGTCTGTTATTTTACTATATATAGATTCATTAATTGCCCTTGATGCTATTTCATTAGCTTTTACTTCAGCTATAGCTAATACAGTTGGTTTTATTTTTTTATCTACTATTATAAAACCATAAACTATCAACAAAAGTATAAATATTATATATATAAATACCAATACATTTTTCTTTCTATAATTCACCCCATATGTTTTTTTAGAAAACAAAAAAACACCCCCTCTAATTTTATACTATGTAAGAAGGGGATATTTTAGTTTCTTTTTGATAATATTTTTTAAACTAAACGTATTTGATGATATACTTTTTTACCTTTTCTAATCATCAATTTGCCATCTTTAAAATCTTCTTCTTTTATAATCATAGTAAAATCTTTTACTTTTTCATTTTCAACTGAAATACCATTTTGTTTTATAAGACGTCTTCCTTCACTTCTTGAAGATATTAAATTAATTTTTTCTAAAAGAGTTATTATATCCATACCTTCTTTAAATTCTTCACGTGAAAATTCTGTATATGGTACATCTTCAGTATTAACACCTTTTCCAAACAATGCTTTAGCAGCTCTATCAGCTTTTTTTGCTTCCTCTTCACCATGTACCAATTTCGTCACTTCAAATGCAAGAATTTCTTTAGCTCTATTAATTTCTGCTCCTTCTAATGAGCCTAGGCGTCTTACTTCTTCCATAGGCAAAAATGTTAACAATGATAAACATTTTTCAACATCTGCATCATTAACATTTCTCCAATATTGATAAAAATCATAAGGTGATGTTTTATCAGGATCAAGCCATACTGCACCTGACTCAGTTTTTCCCATTTTCTTACCTTCACTTGTAGTTAATAACTTAAAAGTCATTCCATAAGCCTGTTCACCTTTAATCCTTCTTATTAAATCAACACCACCAAGAATATTTGACCACTGGTCATTTCCACCTAACTGTAATTTACAATTATACCTTTCATATAATTGTAAGAAATCATAAGACTGCATAATCATATAATTAAATTCAAGAAATGACAATCCTCTTTCCATACGATTTTTATAACATTCTGCCGTAAGCATTCTATTTACTGAAAAATGTTTCCCTACCTCTCTAAGAAAAGGTATGTATTTTAAGTCCAACAGCCATTCGGCATTATTTACCATAATAGCTTTACCTTCTGAAAAATCTAATAAATTTCTAACTTGTCTTTTAAAACATTCAGCATTATGTCTTATTTCTTCCTCAGTAAGCATTTTTCTCATATCGGTTTTACCTGACGGGTCTCCAACCATTGAAGTTCCTCCACCAAGCAGAAAAATAGGTCTATGACCTGCTCTCTGCATATAAGCCATAACCATTATTTGTAAAAAATGTCCAACATGTAAACTATCAGCAGTTGGATCAAACCCTATATAAAAAGTTACAGATTCTCTTCCTAAAAGTTCACGAATTTCTTCTTCATGTGTCGCTTGTTCAATATATCCACGCTCTTTAAGTATGTCAAATACATTCTCCATTATACTACCTCCCATACAATATATTTTTATAAAAAATTAAAGGCCTTCTCATTTTTTAAGGACGAGAAGACCCGTGGTACCACCTTATTTTACATTTGAATTAATTATATAATTCAAATGCCTTAATCTTGATAACGGTTTTTTTAACCGCCGAAGTTTTTAGCTTCGAAACTCCAGAGTGTAATTCGTATTCCTATATACTATAGACCTTTCACCAACCGGTCTACTCTCTGATTTTGTAACTATAGGAAACTACTTAGCTCCTTCATAGCTTTTCCTATATTAATTTAAAATCTCCTTATATTTTTGATTTATTCTACCATAGCATTTATCAAATTTCAAGAATTTAAATTTATATACCTATAATAAACACTACAATATAATTTTTAAATAATAGACTATATAAATTAACAATGATATTATGTTATGGTATAATATTTTCTATAGTTTATTCTATTTTATACTATTTATTGCCCTTTTATTCAAATTAGGGAGGGACTATTATGACCGAAAATAATCAACGCAGATCAAAGCAAAAAAAAGAAAAAAAGAATAAAAAAAGAAAACTCTTAACTACTATTAAAATTTTACTAGTATTTTTTATCATTTTAAGTTTTGTTGGTGCTGGTGCTGTTACAGGTTTAGTCGTTGCAGCTTTAAAAGACGTTAAACCTATTGACCCATCAAAAATTGATACAATGCTTGATGAAAATTCAGTAATTTTAGACAAAAATGGTAAAGTAATAGAAAAGGTCCAACGTTCAGGTTTAAGAACTGTTGTAAGTTATGATGAAATTGACGAAGATTTAAAAAATGCATTTATTGCCACTGAGGACAGAAAATTTTTTCAGCATAATGGATTTAATTATACTAGATTAATCGGAGCTATTATAGAAGCTATTAAAGATAGACATTCTCCAAGAGGTACTAGTACAATTACTCAACAATTGGCAAGAAACCTTTATTTACCGCATATTAAAAGTGAAAAAACTTTATCTAGAAAAATCAAAGAAGCTTATTATACTATCCAATTGGAAAAAAATTTAACCAAAGAACAAATTTTTGAAGCTTATATGAATACTATTTATTTAGGCAGCGGTGCAAAAGGTGTACAAGCTGCAGCACAAACTTATTTTTCCAAAAATGCTAGTGATTTAACATTAGTTGAAGCAGCATTAATTGCAGGTATAACTCAAAATCCTGCACGCCATTCACCTATTATCACAAAGAAAAAAGCAGATGTTAAAGAAGATGATTATATATTAGATGATAGCGATGAACAGTACACAATAGTATTTAACAAAAAATGTATAGACAGATTTAAAGATGTCTTATACTTTATGAAAGTCAGTGGGAAAATTACTGAAGAAGAATATAATAAAGCTAAAAATGTTGATTTAAAAAAAATACTTAAACCAAAGCGTCTCAATAGATCTGAAATTTCTTCATACTTTACTGATTTAGTAAAAGATGAAGTTATTAATTCTCTTATAAAAGAACTTGATATATCTAAAGAAGATGCTTATAACATGCTTTATACACAAGGTCTAAAAATTTACAGTACCTTAGACTTAAGTATGCAAAAAAAATTAGAAGCTATATATAAAAACAGTAAAAATTTTCCTAATCTCGTAATAAGAAAAGATAGCTCTGGAAATATTTTAAGCAAAACTGGTTCTATACTTCTATATAAACGAGAAAATATATTAAATAATGAAAATTATTTAGTAATTCCAAAAAATCATTATAAATATGATACCAATGGTAACCTAATTCTATATAAAAATAAAAGATTGAAATTTATTCCTTTATACGAAAAAGGAAAAAGAATAGGTATTAGTGTTGCAGTAGCAGATACCTATAAAATAGAAAATAATCAAGTTGTTATATATAAAGGTGGAAGAGTTAATATACCAGCACAATATAAAAGTTATGATAAATATAAAAATTTAGTAGTAAGCAAAGAATTCTTAGATTCTAATCCAAATTTCTTTAAAAAAGATAACCATAACAATCTTTTAATATCAAAAGAGAATTACAGCATCAGTAATAAAGGAAGTATACAACCTCAATCTGCTATGGTAATCATTGACTATAGAACAGGAGAAATTAAAGCTTTAGTTGGCGGTAGAGATATAAAAGGTGAACTTCTTTATAATAGGGCAATAAAACCTAGACAACCAGGTTCTGCAATTAAACCTTTAGCCGTTTACACTCCAGCTATAGACAATGGTTGGACTGCTGCTAGTATAATAGATGACGTACCACATTATGATAGAAATGGTAATAGATGGCCTAAAAACTGGTATGAAAAAAGTAGCAATCCTAAATACACAGGATATAAAGGTCTAGTTACACTTAGAAAAGCTCTTCAATTTTCTATGAATGTTCCAGCTGTTAAAGTTGCTGAAAGACTTGGAGTAAATACTTCTATGGAGTACCTTGAAAAAATGGGTATTTCTGTAGAATCTAAAAAAAATCCAAACGGTTCTTTAGTTAAATCAGGACCTAAAAATGACATGAATCTTTCAGCAATGGCACTAGGTGGTATGACTAAAGGATTAACTCCGCTTGAGATAACTTCTGCTTATGGAAGTTTAGCTAATAAAGGAATTTATATTGCTCCACACTCATTTACAAAAGTTACTGATAGAAATGGAAATATAATTATTGAAAATAAACCTATTAAAAATTATGTAGTAAGTCCTCAAGTAGCTTTTATAATGACTGATATGATGAAAAGTGGAGTCGATGCAGGAACTGGAAGAAAAGCAAGACTTGCAAATATGCCTGTAGCAGGTAAAACTGGTACAACATCTAATAACTACGATGCTTGGTTTGTTGGATATACTCCTTACTATGTTGCTGGCGTTTGGATAGGTAACGACTTGCAAATAAAACTAAGAGAAGGAAGCGGTGCAAGTGCTAAACTTTGGAAAAAGGTCATGGAAGAAATTCATAAAAACTTACCTACTAAACAATTTGAAAAACCTGAAGGTATAATTAGAATGGCTGTTGATACTGTATCAGGTAAATTGCCAACGAAATTATCCTATAAAGACCCAAGAGGAAGTACTGTAAGACAGGAATATTTTATTGAAGGTACACAACCTACAGAATTTGATGATGTTCATGTTGAAGTTGAAGTTTGTTCAGAAAGCAATAAACTTCCAACTGAATTTTGTCCTACAACTTTAATAGAAAAGAAAGTATTTATAAGTAGACCTGTACCTTACAATCCTAGTGAGCATGGTGGATTTGTTCCTGCTGACTATAAATATGAAGTGCCAAAAACTTATTGTGATATACACACTCACAACACAGTTCCATCTAATCCAATTGATAGTTTACCACCCGGCACTATAATATTACCTAATGGTACAAAATTATTACCTGACGGAAGAAAAATACTACCTGACGGTACCATAATATTTAAAGACGGTACAATTGTATATCCTTCCGAAAATAATAATACTACTGAAAATACAAACAGCAATATAATAGAAAATAATGAAAATGAAATTAATAATAATTAATTTACCCGGTGCTTAGCACCGGGTTTTTAATTTGGTACTTCATCATCAGGTGGAGCTGCATTTTTATCTTTAGTTTTTAAAAATTCAGGTCTTCTTTTAACTTCTGGTATCGGTTTTCTAAATATAATTGTAGCCAAACTTTTCCTATCAAATGGTATTAAAGGCCAAGTATATCTTATTCCTCCAAAAGACTTTGTAGAAACAAATATAATAAAAATAAAAATCAAAGACCCAATAAAACCATATATTCTAAAAAAACCAGTTGATATAAGAAGAATATATCTAAAAAGTCTTAATGCCAAAGAAAATTCAAGACTTGGTATTGCAAACATCCCTAATCCTGCAACTGACATATAAAGTATTGTTTCAGGCACAAACCATCCAACTTTTATAGCAAATTCACTTAAAATTAAACCACCTATGATAGCTAATGCTGTTGCCAAAGAGTTAGGTGTATGTACTGATGCTATTCTCAATAAATCAATACCTATTTCCAAAATAAAAAACTGCATAAATAATGAAATTTCACCTGTTTTTTTCGGACCTAAAAATTTTAACCAATCTGGAAAACTGCCTTTATAATATACAAGCAATAACCATAAAGGAGGTAAAATAACAGAAAATAAAATTCCTATAAATCTAACCCATCTAAAATACGTACCTACTGCAGGATTTTGATAATAATCTTGAGCATGTTGAGTAAAATGAAACATAGTTACAGGTAAAATCATAACACTAGGTGAATTATCAACTATAACTACTATATGACCTTCTAATAAATGGGCTGATGCAACATCTGGTCTTTCTGTATATCTAACTTGAGGCAGAGGATTCCAACTTCTTCCTAATATGAACTCCTCTAAACTTTTTTCACACATTTCTAGTGCATCTGTATCTATTTTATTTATCTTTTCTTTTAAATCCTTTACTAAATTTGAATCTGCAATATCTTTTATATACCCTATTACAACATCAGTTTTAGACCTGCTTCCTACTTGTATAATTTCAAATCTTAAACTTGGGTCCCTTATTCTTCTCCTTATTAATGCAGTATTAAATATAAGAGTTTCAGTAAAACCATCTCTAGAACCTCTTGTCACCTTCTCCAAATCCGGTTCTTCTGGTCCTCTAGCTGGATAACTTCTAACATCAAGTATAATTGCATTGTCTTCTCTATCTATTAAAATAGCTAATGCACCTGAAAGCACCATAAATTCAATATGTTCAACTTCATCAGTAATTTCTACTTCAAGATATGAAATCTTCTGAGTTATTAATTTTTCAATAGTATTAGGAGTTATTTCTTCTCTATCTAAACTTTGAAGCCTTTTTTCTATATATAACATAATCTCATCTTTAGCAAATCCATCAATAAATATATAAAAAGCTTTTCTTCCACCTATAATTATTTCTCTCTTAACTACATCAAAATTTTCTGATATTCCAAGTTTTCTATCAAGAATTTTAATATTTTCCCCTACTTTTTTCGTAAGCTTCATTAATTTTTCCACTCCTACTTATGATTTCTTCTAACGCTTTAGTTATTATAGGAGCTCCTATCTCGCAATCATCTTTACCTCTCATCTTACCAATATCTCCAATTCCAACAATTACTGGAATATTGCTGTTTCTTAAAATATCTACCGTATCTCCATATAATACATTTTGATTTGTTTTTTTTCCATCCTTATCTACAGCACCTTCAATTATTTTTCCATCACAGGTAATCGAAAAATCAACTTCAACTCCATTTACAAATTGGGTATTTGAAGCAACTGCTACTACTCCAATAACATCAATATCAGGATGATTTATTATTTTCTTAAGTGCCTGTTCTCCTTTTCCCATTTTCTGATCTCCTTTGTCATCAACCATTACAACTACTGGGTCATGTTTTGCTTTCTTTATAAGGTTTACTATTTCAAATCCCTGTAAGGGAGTTGGATTACCAGCAGAACGTGATATACATCTTCCACCAATATTTGATGTTGCAATTTCAACTGCCCTTTGAGCAAAACTATCTCCATCAGTAACTATAATTACTTTTCTTTTTTGTTTCATATTCAAATCCTTTCTAATTATTTTTTACTTTTTGGATTAAATATCACAGCCATTAAATAACCAAAAACTACAGCTGCCGCTACACCACCTGCTGCTGACTCTACTCCACCTGTAAAAGCTCCAATTATTCCAGATTTTTCAACAGAATCTATTGCACCCTTAGCAAGAGAATATCCAAATCCAGTTAATGGTATAGTTGCACCAGTTCCCCCAAACTTCACTATTGGTTCGTATATTCCTAAAGCTGTTAAAACTGCACCAGATGTAACAAATATTACAAGCACGTGGGCTGGTGTAAGTTTTGTACCATCCATAAGAAGTTGTCCAATAACACATATTATTCCGCCCACAACAAATACCTTAATATAATCCATAGTCAGCCTCCTAACTATTTCCTTTAATCATCTACTATCATTGAAACTGCATGAGCTATCCCCGGTATAGATTGCCCTTGATTTGAACTTGTAACTGAAAGTAATGCTCCTGTTGAAATTAACAGTACTTTATTTATTTTTCTATTTTGCATTTCTTTATAAATATATCCACAAAATACTGACGCTGAACATCCACAACCACTACCACCTGCATGAGTATCTTGAACTTTATTATCAAATATTAAAAGTCCACAATCATTATAATTTTTAGCAATATTATATCCCTTATCTAAAACCAATTCTTCAGTTATTTCTTTGCCTATAGCTCCTAAATCGCCCGTAACTATCAAATCATAATAATCAGGCTTTAAACCTGTCTCACAAAAATGACTTACTATAGTATCAGCTGCAGCAGGAGCCATAGCCGCTCCCATATTATTAGCATCTTTTATTCCTAAATCAATAACTCTACCAGTTGTAACATATTTAACTCTAGGTCCTTTACCATATGAAGAAAGAATAGCTGCACCAGCTCCTGTTACTGTCCACTGTGCAGACGGTGGTCTTTGATTTCCATGTTCTAATGGAAACCTAAACTGTCTTTCTGCAGAACTAAAATGACTTGATGTTACTGCTACTAAATTATCAGCATATCCTCCATCTATAAGCATTGCTCCTAAGCTTAAAGATTCAGTCATAGTTGAACAAGCTCCATATAATCCAAAGAACGGTATACCTAAATCTCTTGCTGCAAAGCTTGCCGACATTAACTGATTTAAAAGGTCTCCTGATAGCATATATTCTATATCATCAATTTTTTTTTCTGATTTTTGAACAGCCATCTTTACTGTCTCTCTAAGCATTTTACTCTCAGCTAATTCCCAACTTTTTTCACCAAATAAATCATCTTCTAAAATCATATCAAAATATTCTCTTAAAGGACCTTCTCCCTCCTTCGGTCCAACTATACTGGCAGTAGAAACAATATATGGGGGATTATCAAATACTACTGTTTGCTTTCCTAACTTTTTCAATGCCATATTAATTCCTCCTATTTCTTTAAAAAGAAATATAGTAAACCTATTATTACTGAAGAACTAAAACCATATACCAATACAGGACCAGCCAAACTAAACATCTTTGCTCCTACACCAAAAACATATCCTTCTCTTTTAAATTCCATAGCAGGAGATACAATAGAATTTGCAAATCCCGTTATTGGTACTATAGAACCTGCTCCAGCTCTCTTGCCTATTTTGTCATAAACCCCTAATCCAGTAAGAAAAGCACCTAAAAATACCATTACTATAACTGTTGCAGTATTTGCTTCTTTTTTATCCAAGCCAATATTTTTAAACATATTAAGTACAAATTGTGCAAAAGTACAAATAATACCTCCTACAAAAAATGCCCAAATACTATTTTTTATATAATTAGGTTTTGGTATTTTATTTTGGACATATTCTTTATATTTTTCTTCATCTAATTCTCTTTTCATATTGAACCTCCACATTTAATATTTTTAATAATTTCTTATTTCATCAATATTATTCTTTAACTCTTCATCTATAATATCTTTGTTGTATATAATATTTTCTAACTCATGTCTATTTTTTTTATCAAATAAATTTTCTATAAAAAAAATATTTGAATTTATTTTTTTTAAATATTTTTTATCCATCTAATCCTCCTCTAATATAAATTTCAATCAAAAAATAAGTCAGTTTGAGTCAAAAAAACCAATTTAGCTGAAATCGGTTTTTTAATATTAAACTTACTATATGCATAATAAAACGAAGCAATACATATCAATATAACAAATATTACCACAGTAATTTTTTTGTTTTCTAATATATATTTCATTTTATATCACCTCAAATTTTATCTTAATTATAGTATTAACCATTATTACTTTTTATAATTCCAAAAAAATAAAGACATGAATAAATTAATCATGTCTTTTCCAAAATATTCTTCATTGTTTCTAGAACCTTTTTCTCTATTCTCGATACCTGAACTTGAGAAATTCCTAAACTTTTTGCTATATCTGATTGTGTTTTATCTTTAAAATATCTCAGTATAATAATTTGTCTTTCTCTAGGTTTCAATTTATTTAATGCATCCTTTAAAGCTATTCTATCAATTATTTCACTGTCATCATCAGCATTTGTTTCACTTATCTTATCTATCAAATGAATTGGCGAGCCATCATCTTCATGAATAATATCATAAAGATAGTCAGGATGAATACTTGATTCTAAAGCAAGAACTATATCTTCTTTTGATATATTGAGTTCTTTTGATATTTCCTGAATAGTTGGTTCTCTTCCTAATTTTTTAAATAAAGTCTCCTTAGTCATTTTAACTTTATTTGCAGTCTGTTTTAAACTTCTACTAACTTTAATTATTCCATCATCTCTTAAAAACCTTTTTATTTCACCTATTATCATAGGAACTGCATATGTAGAAAATCTCACTCCATAAGAAGTATCAAATTTTTCAATAGCTTTAATCAGTCCTATACACCCTAATTGAAATATATCTTCTCTATCATAACCTCTATTATCAAATCTACTTACAAGGCTTTTTACTAGCCCAAGATTTTCATTTACAAGAATTGATTTTGCTTCTTCATCTCCCTTCTGTGCTCTTTCTATTAACTTTATAGTTTTTTCACTATTAAAATCGCTATTTTCTTCATATGAAGCAGCTGTCCCCATATCATCTACTCCTTATTCTTTTCCCCGATTGTTTTTATCATTATAACCTTAGTACCTTTACCTTTTTCCGATTCAACAATTACTTTGTCCATAAAAGTTTCCATGACTGTAAATCCCATACCAGAACGTTCAAGCTCTGGTTTTGATGTATAAAGAGGTTGCCGTGCTAATTCAATATCTTCAATTCCCCTTCCATAATCTTCTACTATTATTTCAATAGTATTTCCATTTATATTACATTCTAACAAAACTTTTTCTTCTGAATTGTCATATCCATGTATTATAGCATTTGTAACTGCTTCTGAAACCGCCGTCTTTATATCTGCAAGTTCTTCAATAGTCGGATCAAGTTGTGATACAAAAGAAGCTACTACTACCCTTGCAAATGCTTCATTTTGTGATTTGCTTAAAAACTCTATTTTCATATGATTTCTAAAAGACAATATTGTCACCCCTTTACATATTTGCTAAAGCTTCTTCATTAGTTTCATATTTATCAATAATTTTATATATACCTGACATTTGAAATATCTTATCTACATGAGGATTTAAACAAGTTACTACTACTTTTCCTCCCAATTTGCTGATTTTTTTATATCTTCCTATAACCACTCCTATACCAGAACTATCCATAAATTTCATATTTGACATGTCAAAGATAAGATTCTTTATATTATTTACATCTATTTTAGAATCTATATCTTCTCTAACTTCTTCAGCTGAATGATGATCGAGTTCTCCATCAAAATGCACTAATAAATTTTTATCAATTATATCAAATCTTAATTTCAATAAAATCCCTCCCATATTTAATTTTATAATACTATTCTTTAGCTATATCTCTTTTTCCTTCAGCGAAAATTAACTAGTTTTGTAAATTACAGCTTCTAATTTTCTCATAAAAAAAAGATAGGTGTCGATAACCGTCACCTAATCTTCTGATATGCCAAATACACTTGTTATTATTAAATTTAATAAACTAAGTACAATAGAAGCAATTATTGCTCCAAATAGTCCATTTACTCTAAATCCCGGAACAATTCCTGCACTCAATTTTAATATCAATCCATTAACTACAAATGTAAATAATCCCAAAGAAACAATATTTATAGGTAATGTTAAAATAATTAGCATTGGTTTAACAATAGTATTTGCTATTCCTAAAATTACTGCTGCCCATAATGCTACTATAAATCCTGATATATAAATATTTTCAAATAATTTAGCAATTATATATATAGATACTGCACTAGATAACCATCTCAATATAAATTTTTTCACTATTATCCTCCTAATCATACTCTACTTCAATTATCTCCATATTAGCAACTGCTTCACTTATAAGTTTTTCAACATCTAATAAATTTTCAGATTTTAATATTCTTTCAAGTCTTGGTTTAGTAACAGGTCTATCAGGTAAGAATACAGTACAGCAATCTTCAAATGGCTGAATAGAAGTTTCATACGTTCCAATCTTTTTAGATATATTTACTATATCAAGTTTATCCATAGCTATTAATGGTCTAAATACGGGAATTTTAACTGCAGCATTTGTAACATTTATACTCTCTAAAGTTTGACTTGCAACTTGCCCTATACTTTCTCCCGTAATTAATGCTTTACATCTTCTATTTAAAGCTATCTTTTCAGCTATACGCATCATAAATCTTCTAGAAAGTATAGTCATTTCTTCAGGTGGACATTTTTCATTAATAGCTTTTTGTATATTTAATAAATTTATTAAATGAATTCTAATCTTTCCACAATACTTGCTTAAAATCCTAGCTAATTCTATAACTTTTTCTTTTGCTCTATCACTTGTAAATGGATAGCTGTGATAATGAACAGCCTCTATTTCTACACCTCTTTTAGCCACTAACCAACCTGCTACGGGACTGTCTATCCCCCCTGACAACAATAACATGGCTCTACCACTTGTACCGTAAGGCATACCACCAAAACCAGATATTTTTTTAGAATATATATATGCTTTATCTCTAACCTCTACATTTATAACTACATCTGGATTATGTACATCTACCTTTATATTTTGAGTATTTTTCAATATATATCCACCGACAATTTTACTAATTTCAGGAGATTTTAGTGGAAAACTCTTATTTCCCCTCCTACTTTCAACTTTGAATGTCTTTATTTTATATTCTTCAATACATTCATCAATATGTTTTTTAGCAATTTCACAAATTTTATCCATATTTGCTTCAATTACATATGCAACACTTAAAGACACTACTCCAAATACTTCTTTTACACTATCAATCACTTCTTCTTCATCATAATCTTCCAGTTCTATATATATTCTTCCATGAGCTCTATAAACATTTAGCTCACCAATTTCTTCAACTTTACTTTTTATATTTTTTACAAGTGTCTTTTCAAAAAATGGTCTATTAAGACCCTTTAAGCTAATCTCGCCATATCTTACTATTAATACTTTTTCCATTTTATCATCTCCCTGCTATAACTTTTCTCAATTCTGCAACACGGTAAGTAACTCTATCTATAACATAATCAATTTCTTCCTCAGTATTAAATGGAGAAAAACTAAATCTTATAGCACCTTCCATTTCTTTCTCACATAGTCCCATTTCTCTTAGTACATGACTATAAGTTTTTTTCCTTGATGAACATGCTGAACCTGTTGAAACATAAATTTTATCCTGCTCAAGTGAATGTAATAAAACTTCTCCTCTTATGCCTTTAAAAGACATATTTAAAATATGAGGTGCTGAATTTTCCCCAATTGTTCCATTTATTTTTATATCTTTTACATTTCTTTTTATTCCTTCAAGCAACTTAAATTTTAATTTAGCCATTTTTTTTATATTTTCTTCAAATTCTCTTTTAAATAAATCCGAAGCAGTACCTAAGCCAAATATCCCCGGTACATTTTCCGTACCAGACCTAATTCCCAATTCTTGATTTCCTCCAAAAATAATAGACTTTATCTTAGTACCTTTTTTAATATATAAAGCACCTATTCCCTTTGGGCCATGTATTTTATGTCCGCTAATAGACATTAAATCGACATTTAATTTTTTTAAATTAAATTTAATTTTCCCAAAAGCTTGTATTGCATCTACATGAAATATTGGTCTATTAGTCATAGATTTTAATATACTAGATATTTCTTCTATTGGCTGAATAGTTCCCACTTCATTATTCACATACATTATACTAATAAAAGCAGTATCATCATTTATACTATTTTTAAATTGTTCAATATCAATTTTTCCATCTCCATCAACACTTAAATAAGTAACATCATATCCTTTTTCTTCTAAATACTTAAATACATTTAATACAGATAGATGCTCTATTTTTGTTGTAATTATATGTCGACCCTTTCTTTTGTTTCCTTCTAAAGAACCTAATATAGCTAAATTATTAGACTCAGTACCTCCTGATGTAAAATATATCTCTTTTTCATCACTACCTAATGCTTTAGCAATCTGTTTTCTAGCTGTTTTTATCAGTTTTTCAACCTCTACACCTTTTTTATGCAGCGAAGAAGGATTTGCATAATATTGTACTAATGCCTTATTCATCATATCAATAACTTCTTTTCTCGGCTTAGTAGTTGCAGCATTATCTAAATAAACTTCCATAAAACACCACTCCTGCTTTGCTTTGTTCTTTCCATATTTTATACTAATGAATAGTTTTTGTAAAGAAAGGACTTATATACTTTCTTTCATAAATAAATTCATAAAACTGAAAATCTAAAATAATTTATCACATCAATTTCTCTAATTTTTTTAAAAAACACATTGCAAAATTTGTCGGAATTTGTTATAATTTGTTTAGTGGTTATCCCCCTGGAAAACCTCAATCATATAATCTCTATTCCCAATACCCCTTGCAAAGGATTTGTTATAATAACAAATCCTTTGTTTTTTTGTTTACTAATTTATTAAGTAAATTTCTAAAATTCATTTATTATATATATAATTTATTATATAATGATGTTGATAATCTAGAATAAAGTTAAGGAGGATTTCTATGTCAAATAAAAAAGTTGCCATTATATTTACTGGTGGAACTATTTCTATGAAAATAGACCCTAGAATTTCTGCTGCCATACCCGCTCTATCAAGTGAAGAAATAATGTCTATGGTAACAAATATAGATAGATTTGCTGACATTGAAATAATTAACTTCGATAGAATTCCAGGCCCTCATATGAGTCCTAAAAAAATGATGGAACTTTCAAAAATAATAAAAGGTTTAGCAAATAGAAAAGATATAGATGGTATAATTGTAACTCATGGAACAGATACTCTTGAAGAAACCGCTTTTTTACTTGACCTGAATTTATTTTGTGAAAAACCTGTAGTAGTTACTGGTGCAATGAGAAATGGTTCTGAATTGGGTTATGATGGGCCAAGCAATTTAGCAGCTGCAATATGTACTGCTATTTCCCCTCAAGCTAAAAATAAAGGTGTTCTTGTAGTCATGAATAATGAAGTTAATGCTGCAAGCGAAGTTACAAAAACTCATACTTTGAGTTTAGATACCTTTAAATCTCTTGAATTTGGTCCATTAGGTATAGTAGACAATGATGAAGTAATATTTTACAGAGATATTGTTAAACATCATCATATACAAACAGATACAATCGAAGAAAACGTTTTTTTGATTAAAACAGCATCAGGTATGGATTCGACACTTATAGACTTTTGTATTGAAAAAGGTGCTAAAGGACTTGTTATTGAAGCTATGGGAAGAGGAAATATACCTCCTACAATGGTTTCAGGTATAAAAAATGCTATAGATAATGGAGTTATAGTTGTAATAGTATCTCGCTGTCCAATGGGAAGAGTTTTAGATTCTTATGGATATGAAGGTGGTGGCAAAACACTTAGAAATCTAGGCGTGATATTAGGTGGAAGCTTAAATGGTCAAAAAGCTAGAATTAAACTAATGTTGGCTCTATCTATTACAAATGACAAAGATAAAATTCAAGAAATATTTGAAAAAGACTTTTATACAAAATAAGAGAGAATTAATTCTCTCTTATTTTTGATTACAATATTACATCAGTAATTTCAAAAGAATAATTTTTTGATAAATCTATATATTTATCTTTTACCTTTACTAATGGTCTTGTAGGATTATTTTTATTTACTAATATTACTTCTCCTACTTCTCCATTGTTAAGTTTAACTATATTCCCAACATAAAATTGAGAAATTCCCTTTAAAAATAAATTAGCTATATGAGGATCTAAATGTCCAAAGCTATCATTAAATATTAGTTCTGCTACTTTAAACGGTGAAGTTTTATTGCGATATACTCTATTAGATGTCATTGCATCATATATATCTGCAATAGAAATTATCTTAGCATATATATGTATTTGATCATTTTTTAAACCATTTGGATATCCTTTTCCATCAATTCTTTCATGATGCTGTAGTGCACCATATGCAATATCATCACTTATACAATCTGTATTTTTTAAAATTTTATATCCTTCTAATGTATGACTTTTCATAACTTCAAATTCTTCTTTTGTAAGTTTCCCAGCTTTATTAAGAATTTCATTAGGTATTTTACTCTTCCCTATATCATGAAACAATCCTGCAATAGCTATTTCATTTAATTCATTTTGTGAAAAATTCATCCATTTTCCTATCATAGTTGAAATAACACATACATTTATAGAATGTTTATAAGTATACAAATCATTAATCTCCATTTGCTTAAGTCTATTGAGAATATTTATACTGTTTTTAACTTCATTAACTAATGGCTGCACAACTTCTTGCAATTCGTCAACAACTATTTTTTTTCCTATCTTAACATTAAAATAAACATTTTTAAAATAGTCTAAAGTTCTTCTATATTCCTTATCTAGTTTCTTATCTACTAATAAAACATCATCATCTTTATTTTTTATAACATAAATATATTTAATTCCCAATCTTTTAATCCCATCAATTATATTCTTATTAAGTATTGTCCCTTTAGAAGCATATAATATACTGTATTTTCCTACTATATCCTCTCCGAGTATCATACCTTCTTTAAGTTCATCTACAATTACAAGCTTCATAAAAATCCTCCTACCAACTAACAAATACATCAAAAAATTATTATATACTAACCTTAGAAAATCATTCATTATTTCTAAATCTATAGATATAAGTCGAGAATTTTCTCGACTTATAATAATATTTTATATAAATATTCAACAAAATTTTTATATATCCTTTATTTAGAATTAAAGTTTTTCTTAAGCTGTGCTACTTTTCCTTCTATTTTTTTTAATTCTCGTTCCTTTTCTCTAATTTCTCTACATAATCTTGGTACATCTTTTATAGCAAAACTCTTGTTAAAAAACCAATTATAAATATACTTACCTATTAATAATTCTAATTTTTCTATTTCTTTATTTAAATGTTTAATATCCATTTTATATTCACTAATTGATACTAAATAATCTGCTTGTCTAGATACATCACTAGCAGTACTAACTATTTTATTAGATATTTTTTTTATGTCCATTAACGCCCCCTCCCTTTGTAATATTATATTCTTCATATTTACCCATGTTTAATAATCACATAATTTTGTTGTATAATACATTATATGATAAAAAAATAGGAGGTACTTTTACATGGAAATAATAAAAAAAGAAATAATAAATCCTAATAAATTTCCTAAAATACTAAAAAAATTAATGCCTGAAAATAATTTTGTATTATTTGATATAGAAACTACAGGTCTTAATCCTTCTTATAGTAAAGTAGTATTAATTGGGCTTTTATATTTAAAAAATAATAAAATCATTATAGAACAGTTATTTTGTCATAACTCCAAAAATGAAATTAAATTATTAAAAACTTTTAAAGATAAAATAAAAAATTTTGAATATTACATAACATATAATGGTGGAAATTTCGATATTCCTTTTCTAAATAAACGACTATTAAAAAATAACATTGATTTTTCCATTGATCCTTTTTATAACTTTGACTTATACAAAATAGTAAAAAAAAATAAAAATAATTTAGGATTAAAAAATTGCAAATTAAAAACTGTCGAAAAATTTCTAGGTATAAATAGAAAAGATACTATTAGTGGAGCAGATAGTGTAAATCTTTACAAAGAATATGAAAAAACATTAAAGAAAAAATTAAAAGAAAAAATTTTATTACATAATTATGAAGACATTCTCTATTTATTACCTGTACTAAATATATTAAATTTTATTGATGAAAATGATATACTATCTTGTGTACCTTTTCAAGTTAATTATAAAAATAAATTTAAACTCCAAATACATAAATGTAATATAAAAAAAGACTTTTTAATAATATCTGGCAAAATTAACAAAACTATAAAACAAGATTATATTTTCTATGAATATACTTTTCATTTTGAAATTTCAAGCAAGGACAATAACTTCTTTTTTAAAATTCCTCTTTTAAATATTAATCTTCCAAATAAAAATTCAATATCACTTATTAATATTGATGAAATCAATATTATTGATAACTTTTTTTCTGAAATAAATAATGATGAAATAAATAAATATATTGTAAAAGTAGAAAATAAATATATATATTCAAATTTATATGATTTTATAAAAAATTGTACTTATTCAATTCTCGATAAATTAAACATATAAATAAAAACAATAAATTATATTACTATAGTATAATTAATCTATACAATAAACCTTCACTTAACACAAAAAGCAGGTATTTTTAAAAAAATACCTGCTTTAAAATCAATTATTAACCTTAAAAATTATCCTTTTACATATCTTATATTAAATATGGTGCCCAGAGGCGGAATCGAACCACCGACACGGGGATTTTCAGTCCCCTGCTCTACCGACTGAGCTATCTGGGCATATGGTGGGCTCAAGTGGACTTGAACCACCGACCTCACGCTTATCAGGCGTGCGCTCTAACCAGCTGAGCTATGAGCCCATAACTTACCAATTAATAATTAATAGGTAATAATTAATAAGTTTAAAATCAAAACCTTAAACACCTATTAATTATTAATTATTAATTATTAATTATTAATTGATTTTTAAATGTTTTTAGTACTCAAAATTGGTCGGGGTGGCAGGATTTGAACCCGCGACCCTCTGGTCCCAAACCAGATGCGCTACCAAACTGCGCTACACCCCGAACATATGGCAGGGGTGGCAGGACTCGAACCCACGACATACGGTTTTGGAGACCGTCGTTCTACCAACTGAACTACACCCCTGCATTTAAAACTTAATAAAATAAATATGGTGGGCCTTCAGGGACTCGAACCCCGGACCTGCCGGTTATGAGCCGGACGCTCTAACCAACTGAGCTAAAGGCCCACAATTATTGGCGGAGAAGGCGGGATTCGAACCCGCGCGCCGGAGAAACCGGCCTAACGGTTTAGCAAACCGTCCTCTTCAGCCTACTTGAGTACTTCTCCACATATGGCGGAGGGGGTGGGATTCGAACCCACGGCCCCTTTCGGAGTCACTGGTTTTCAAGACCAGCTCCTTAAACCACTCGGACACCCCTCCACTTAATTGGTGACCCATCCGCGACTCGAACGCGGGACACCCTGATTAAAAGTCAGGTGCTCT